>NZ_JBCOSQ010000026.1:10252-69268 GCF_040920905.1 Butyricimonas sp. RTP31003st1_G1_RTP31003_210430
GTGTTATCTCTGACAATACGGTATATTTCCGGATTCGCCCTAGTTCTTATCTTTTCATGGGTGAAGGCAGTAAGTTGTACTTCTATGATGTGAACACGAAGAGCGTAAAGCTATTCACGGATTATACAAGCGGTAATATCGTGGAAATATTGCAGGATGCAAATGCCGGAGAAATCGGTGTGGCACTGGATGATGGAAATTTCTATATCTATAAATTGAGCACGGAAGTGTTGGCGGATGCGAATCCGGGTGAGAAAGGGCTGTTATTCCATGTTTCCGGTTTGGGACGGATTGTAGATATTGAATGGAAATGGGGAGGCTCTTATAATTGGGCGTTCAAGCGTTACGAGTAAAAGTTTTCTTAGGCTTGAGTGTTATGTTTTCTTGAAAAGAGGCTGGCTGAAAAGTCCTTTTTTAAACTCCCTCCCCCCTTCGGGGTACTCCCTCTATAAACAGAGGGAGAGCTAAGTTACTCACCATCTTTGGGAAGAGTTACAGCTCCTCCTCTGTTTATAGAGGAGGTGGCCGAAGGCCGGAGGAGTTTTTAAACAACAAGTAGGATTTTGAGGATGTCCTCTTGGGAAAACCATGTCAAAAGTGAAGGGTGTGTAGCTATTATATGTAAATTAAAATGAGAAGATTATGAGAAGATTATCAGTGAGTTTTTTCTTCATCGTGCTGTTCCTATTTACCTGTGGCGTGCAGGACGGGTTCGCTCGGAAAAAGAAAAAAGGCGTGAAAGAGGTGGAAAAAGAGACACCTTATCAGAAATTATTCAAAGGCAAGACCTGCGAAACGGTAAAAGGATTACTGACTATTCATAAGATGGATGGGAAAGTATATTTTGAGATTCCCCGGAATCTGTTGGAGAAAGATATGTTATTAGGATCAACGATTTCCGAAACAACCAATAATTTGTTCGGGAGCGTGGGAGAGAAACCGACCGATCCCTTGTGCGTGCAGTTTACACAGACGGATTCGATCATTAGTCTGCGGCAAGTGAATCATGGTTACACGACGGAGTTGGCAAACGTGGCACAACGGATTCGGGAGAGTATGAAACCTGCCGTGATGTACAATAGCGGAATATTGGCCTATAACCCGGATAGCACGGCAGTAGTTGTTGAGATGACTGAATTCTTCTTGCGGGATGACGAGCAGTTGACTCCTTTTTCTGCATACGCTCCGGCAACTTGGGGCGGGAGATGGATCGTGAAAGAGTTTAAAAAGGATAATTCCCAGTTGGGTAGGATAAAAGCGTTTGAGGATAACGTGAGTGTACAGACGTCTTTGAGTTACGAGGTCAATCTGCGGGACGGGAGGTATTATTACATCTATAAACTTCCGTTCACCTCTTTGATGACACGCAGTTTTATCCTCTTGCCGGAGGAACCGATGCGTCCCCGGATGGCGGACCCCCGTATCGGGATATTTTATCAGGGAGTGGCGGATTTTCGGAATGGGGATTCCGGATTGAAGAATATATATTATGCTCAACGCTGGCGGTTGGAGCCGTCGGATGAAACGGCTTTTCGGATGGGGCGGCTTGTGGAACCCAAGAAACCGATTGTTTTTTACGTGGATAATGCTTTTCCGGAAAGCTGGAAAAAGTATATCAAGGCCGGGGTAGAGGAGTGGAAGGATGCGTTCGAGAAGATCGGTTTTAAGAAGGCAATCGTGGCACGGGATTTCCCGGTGGATGATCCGGAATTTGACCCGGATAACATGAAGTATTCTTGCGTGCGTTATTCTCCTTCACAGGTGGCGAATGCCATGGGGCCTTCGTGGACGGACCCGAGGACCGGGGAGATTCTGAATGCCTCTGTTTATTTGTATCACAATTTGATCCAGTTGGTGCATGATTGGCGCTTCCTGCAGACTTCTCCGGCAGACCCGGAGGCCCGTAAGGTAATTCTGGATGAGGACGTGTTGGGGGATTGTATCCGTTACGTGGTGTCCCATGAGGTGGGGCATTGTTTGGCGTTGATGCATAATATGTCCGGTTCCGCGGCGATCCCGACAGACTCGTTGCGTTCGCCTTCGTTTACTCAAAAATACGGGACGACGTATTCGATCATGGATTATGCCCGGAATAATTATGTCGCTCAACCGGGGGACAAGGAACGAGGAGTGAAACTGACCCCGCCTAAATTGGGTTTGTACGATTATTTCACGATTCAATGGCTATATACCCCTCTGTTAGATGCCAAAAGTTCGAAAGAGGAAGTTCCTACATTAAGTCGTTGGATTACGGAAAAGTCGGGAGATCCGGTTTATCGTTACGGGAAACAACAGATCTCGTCAAGACTGGACCCCAGTTCGGTAGAGGAAGATTTGGGTGACGATGCGGTTAAATCGGCTACTTACGGGGTGAAGAATTTAAAGTACGTGTTGGCGAATATGGGCGACTGGGTGGCACGGGATGATCCGGACTACACGTTCCAGCAGAATATGTACAATGAAATCGTGTTCCAGTACGTGCGTTACGTGAATCACGTGTTGCTGAATATCGGGGGAATATATTTGAACGAGCGGTATGATGGGGATGAATTGCCGAGTTACGCGGTAGTTCCGAAAGAGAGGCAGAGACAAGCAGTCGATTTCCTGTTGGGACAAATGAAAGACTTGGAATGGTTGAATGCTCCCGATATGCAGCAAAAATTGCCCCTGATGAGTAATATCTCGACCGAGTTGGAAGAGAAAATATTCGGGGCGTTATTATCCCGGAGATGGGCGGTAGCTTTGAGTGCGGTGAAGGATGATAATAAGGATACCTATTCCACGAGAGAGTTTTTGACACACGTGCAGGACTTCGCTTTTGCTCCTACCCGTCAGGGAAAGACGCTGACCACGCAAGATAAAAAGATGCAGATGGAGATTTTAAGGCAGATGCTACTCTTCACGGACTTGGGGAAAAAGGGGATGTCCGGGGATCCGTTGTCGCTGGCTGACGGGTGCAAGATGATCGAGGTGCCGGAGCAAGTGAAGTTGATGAGCCGGGAGCGGTATGGCGAGTTGCCGTTGGAAGTGCTGGGAGGTTTTTCGAACGTGGAGGCGGTACAGCCTTGCGCTGAGGCCCCCGTGACAAAGTTGCCATTGAATATGTCGGAAAGACAAGGTTTCGGCTATTGGGTGAACGTGAATTCCAATATGGTGGTCGAACCGTTGGATCATCTGTATTTCGATATGTTGAAACGGATTCAGGTGTTACTAAAGAGCAAGGCAAATACGGGATCAGAGGATACCCGCCAGCACTATCGGTTGTTGTTGTACAAGATAGAACAAGCATTGAAATAGGTTTGATTTTCTAATACGCGAAAGGATATGAGAAATATATTATATATCTGTTTTCTTTCTTTTTTCCTGTTCGGTTGGGGTGTACAAGGACAAGCGAAGAAAAAGGATAAGGAGAAGAAAGAGACATTGACAGCTTACCAGAAATTATTCAAGGGCAAGCAGGTGAAAACGGCTCATGGACTGATGACGGTTCACAAGATCGGGGATAAAGTGCTGGTTGAGTTCCCGATAAAGTTGTTGGGCAAAGATATGATGCTGACCTCTTCCATCGAGAATATCAGTGATAATGGGGAAGGAGTGGTCGGACAGTTTGCCGGATATGGCTTGCCGTTCTGTTTTACCCGTTTGGATTCGACCTTGCAGGCCCGGATATTCTTAATCGATAAACCTCTGAATAATAGTTTGGAGACAAATTGGAACGAGGCTATCGAGCGATCGAATGCCGGGGGAGTGTATGGCACGTTTAAAATAAAGGCTTATACCCCGGATAGCACGGCAGTTGTGGTGGATATGACTCCTTTATTCATGGAGTATTCCCCGTACACGACCCCGTTTACGGCTATCGGGGGAAATTCTTTCTTTGGACTGATTTCCCGGGAGCATGAATATAAAAAGGAGTGTTCAATGTTGAAAGACGTTGACGCTTTCGATAACAATATCATGGTGACGTGTGAGCTGGGATTTATCGAAAACCAGTATCTGTTCGGGGCTTTTAAGGTGATTCCCGGGGACGTGAAAGTTTCCGTGACGACGAATAAGATGTTGATGCTGTTACCGGAAGAACCCATGCGTCCCCGCTTGGCCGATCCCCGTTTGGGAGTCTCTTTCATGGAGGTTTCGCAGGTCGAGAATGACCGGAAGGGGTTGAAATCTACATTTTACACGAAACGTTGGCGGGTGGAACCGGTAGATGAGGCCGCTCATCGCCGGGGAGAAATGGTCGAGGTGAAGAAACCGATTGTGTTTTACATGGACACGCTGATGCCCAAGGAGTGGCAGCCTTACATTAAAGAGGGGATCGAGGCGTGGAATGAGGCTTTCGAGAAGATAGGTTTTAAGGATGTGGTACGGGTGATGGATTTCCCGAAAGATGATCCGGATTTTAATGCCAACAATATAAAGTATTCCACGATCAGGTATGCCCCGTTGTGGCTTGATATGCAGAATTCGATGCACGTGGACCCTCGTACGGGGGAGATCCTGAATGCCTCTCTTTATATTTATGACGGGTTGGTGTCCGGCTTGAAGACAAATCGGATGTTGACGACGATGGCGACTGATCCGAGTGTCCGGACAACTCGTTTCTCCGAGGAGATGATCGGGGAGCTGATCCGTGTGGAGATTATGCGGGAGGCGGGAATTAATCTGGGTCTGGTGTATAATGCGGGAGCGTCAGCCGTGTATCCGGTTGATTCGTTACGTTCTCCGTCTTTTACCCGGGAGCATGGTTTGAGTCCTTCCGTGATGGATTACGTACCGTGTAATTATATTGCCCAGCCGGGGGACGTGGAAAAGGGTGTAAGAATGGTTCCCGGGGGATTGGGAGAATACGATTATTACGTGATCAGATGGTTGTATGAACCGATTCCGACAGTCATTACGGCGAAGGATGAATTTGCGACCTTGGATCGTTGGATTCGGGAGGGACGGACAAATCCGAAGTATCGTTTCGGGAAAGTGCCTTATTACTACTATGATCCCCGTTGTTTTACCGGAGACTTGGGAGATGATCATTTGAAGGCTTTGGCGTATGCCGTGAATAATTTGAAGATAGCGGTTCGGAATTTCTATGACTGGTATGCCGAGGGGGATGAAGACCTGAGCTTGAGAAGTCAGTTGTATAACTCGTTACGTGGTCAGTTGCAAAAGCGGATCAACGATGTGTCGGTGAATCTGGGTGGTTTTTACCAGATGGAGGCTTTCTCCACGGAGGAGGAGCCGAGTTACGTGGTTGTACCCGGGGCGATACAGAAAGCGGCCGTGAAATGTATGATCGATATGGCGAAAGACCTTGCTTGGTTGGAAAACAAGGCGATTGAGAAGAAGTTGGAGATTCGAAACTCCAATGTGGACCAAATTCGGAGTTTTATCCTGGGGACTTTAACGTTCCGGTTGAAGTACGTGGCTCTTGGGGCTGAGAAGGGCGGGGATTATTCGTTAGTCGAGTATGTCGAGGATATTTACAGGAACGTGTGGGACGGGACGTTGAAAAATCGTCCTTTGGAGAAGTACGAGATGGATTTGCAGAAGGAGTTCTTGGGTAGCGTGGTGGCATCCTCCACGATCGCGACAACGGCGGGTAATTTTACTCCGAGAAGGGGGATTGCTATGGCTGGTCATGAAGGGGCGATTGTACCGGAGACGATTGATCGCAAGCAGTTAGATTTGATACGAGAACAACTTGCTGTTTTGCCGGAGAAAGGGATGAGTCCGGAAGAACGGAGTGGGTTTTATCCCACGATGCAGGTGGTGATGCCGGGTGATTATATCCCGGTGAATTACTATTTCGATATGTTGTTCAAGATTCAGGACTTGTTGAAAGGAGCAGTGACGAAGAGTTCCGGGGAAACAAAATTGCATTACGAGTATTTGCTGTATAAGATTAATAAGATGTTAGCTAACAAGTAAAAGAAGAGGGGGCTGAAAAGTTGTTTTTTAACTCCCTCCCCCCTTCGGGGTGCTCCCTCTATAAACAGAGGGAGAGCTAAAATACTCTCTATCTTCGGGAAGAGTCACCAGCTCCTCCTCTGTTTATAGAGGAGGTGGCCGAAGGCCGGAGGAGTTTTTTGAAATTAAATGACTTTCGGGCAGCCCCGTGGTTTGTGTGTATTGTATGAATTTAAAATAAATGTATGGAAGAATCTATTGTAAAAGTGGAGCATTTATCTCATCGTTACAGTATTCAATGGGCGATTCGGGATATTAATATTGAAATTACGCGAAATGGCATTTACGGGTTACTAGGCTCCAACGGGGCAGGAAAGTCAACCACGATGAACATTATTTGTGGCGTGTTGAAACAGACGGAGGGGGAGGTGTATATTAAGGGAATTAATTTACGGGAGAATCCGGTAGAGGCCAAAAAGCATTTGGGCTTTTTACCGCAGAAACCGCCCCTGCATATGGATTTGACGGTGGAGGAGTATTTGGTGCATTGTGCCAATATGCGGCTAATTCCCGCTCATGAGGTTCAAGGGGCCGTGAAAGACGTGATGGGGCGTTGTGGAATTTCCCATTTCAGTCGGCGATTGATCCGGAACTTGTCGGGAGGGTACCAGCAGCGATTGGGTATAGCGCAGGCCATCATTCATAATCCGGATTTCGTGGTGTTGGATGAGCCGACAAACGGGCTTGACCCGAATCAGATCGTGGAGATCCGGGAACTGATCCGGGAGATCGCGGTGGACCGAACCGTGATTCTATCCACGCATATCCTTTCTGAAGTGCAGGCGACTTGTGATTATATCCGGATGATCGAGGAAGGGCAAGTGGTCTTTGCCGGTACGGTGGATGAGTTTGATAATTATATTGTTCCCAATACGTTATTTGTGTCGTTAATAGCCGCACCACCGGTAGAGATGATCCGGGAAATTCCGGGTGTGGTTGCCGTGGAAGAACTGGGCGGATCGAAGTTCCGGATTCAGTTTTCGGATGCGCTGGAAGCAACGGAACGTTTGGTCGAGGCCAGCGTGACGAAAGGGTGGCGGTTAGTCGAAATCCGTCAGGAAAAGAGCTCCTTGGATGAGATTTTTGCTGAATTATCAAAGAAATAATGACTAAAAACAGATAACGAGATGAAGACAATATATAAAATAGCCCGCACGGAGTTACAAACCTTGTTTTACTCTCCGATTGCGTGGTTGATTCTGGTGATATTTACCTTTCAAGCGAGTATGGCGTTCACGAACGGCTTGGCGGGTAACGTGAGAAGTCAGGAATTGGGGTACGGGCTTTACAACGTGACGATGGGCGTCTTTGCCGGATGGCGGGGGATGTTTATTGCGATGCAGCAATACTTGTATCTTTATATTCCGTTGTTGACCATGGGGTTGATGAGCCGGGAATTGAGTAGCGGATCGATCAAGTTGCTGTACTCTTCCCCGGTTACCAATACGCAGATTATTTTGGGAAAATATCTTTCTATGATGATATACAACTTGGTGTTGATGTGTATTCTGGCCGTGTACCTTGTATTTGCCGCTATTACTATAAAATCGGCAGACGTTCCCTTGATTCTTTCCGGTATGCTCGGGCTTTACTTGCTCGTGTGCGCGTACGCCGCGATCGGGTTATTCATGTCGAGCATTACTTCCTATCAGGTCGTGGCAGCCATGGGAACCTTGGCGGTGTTGGCGGTGCTGAACTTCGTGGGGGATATGTGGCAGGATATTGATTTCGTGCGTGATATAACGTATTGGCTGGCGATTAACGGTAGGGCGCAGGAGTTTATTAACGGTTTGATTTGTAGCGAGGATGTACTCTACTTTGTGATCGTGGTGGCGTTGTTTCTTTTCCTTTCAATTATCCGCTTGCAGTCCCGGAGGCAGAAGACGACGTGGATGACGACCGTCGGGAAATACGGGAGTGTTATCGTGATTGCGATGTTGTTGGGATATATGACTTCCCGGCCGAAGCTGATGTGTTTTTATGACACGACAGCCACGAAACAACGGACGCTGACTCCTAATAGTCAGAGTATCGTGGCCCGGATGGATGGGGGATTGACGATGACAACTTTCGTGAATATATTGGAGGAGAACTATTGGGCCGGATTGCCCCGTAGCGTGAACGATGATCTGCGACGTTTCAAGATGTACACCCGGTTTAAGCCGGAAATCAAAATGAAATACGTCTATTATTACGATAAGGCGAAGAATCCGGAACTGGATAAGGCTTATCCCAATTTGTCCGACCGGGAGAGAATGTTGAAACGGGCTGAAATCTGGAATTTGGATTCCAATATGTTTATGCGCCCGGAAGAGGTGAGAAAGATCGCTGACCTCGGGCCGGAAGGGAATCGTTTCGTGCGGTTGCTGGAACGGGATAACGGGGAGAAGACATTTTTGCGAATATTCGATGATATTCAGCGTTTTCCCTTTGAGACGGAAATCTCTGCCGCCTTCAAGCGGTTGGTGATGGAATTGCCTCTTGTCGGTTTCGTGAAAGGGCACGGGGAAAGGGATTGTATTCGGGAAGGAGACCGGGACTACAATCGTTTCGCTCAAGATAAACCGTTCCGCTATTCTTTGGTTAATCAAGGTTTTGACTTTACAGAAGTGACATTGGATAAGCCGATCCCGGAACAGGTGGATATTATCGTGATCGCGGACATGAGAACCCCGATGACTGCGGATGAACAAGCAAATCTGGATGCTTATATCGCCCGCGGGGGGAATCTGTTGATCGCCGGGGAACCTCGTCGTCAGGAGTTTATGAACCCGTTGGTGGAATCTTTCGGTGTGCGGTTTATGCCGGGGCGCTTGGTGAAGAAGAGCGAGCATTTCCAGCCCGATTTTATTATCGCCACGCCGACCAAGGAGGCCGGAGAGTTTTCCTATATTTTCAACCAGATGATTCGCCGGGAATACGTGGTGACCATGCCGGGTACGACAGGATTGGAGTGCTTTGAGGATAAAGGATTTGCTATCACGCCTTTGTTCGTGAGTGACACGATCGACAGTTGGAATGAATTGGAAACGGTTGACTTTTTAGATGATACGGTTTCTCTTAATCCTTCGATTGGAGAAGTTGAGCGTTCGTATGTCACGGCTTTGGCGATGTCCCGTCCGATGGGAGGGAAAGAACAACGCATTATTATCTTGGGTGATGCGGATTGCCTGAGTAACGGGGAAATCAGTATCGGGCGTAAGGATGTTGCCGCGGCAAACTACTCTTTAATATCCGGTTCTTTCTTCTGGTTATCCAATGAAGAGGTGCCGATTGACGTGCGCCGTCCTACCCCGCCTGATAATAAAGTGTACGTGAGCATGGATTGGATGTATTTCTGGAAAGTGGTACTCATGGGTGTTTGGCCCGGCCTGTTAGCTTTCTGGGCGATCTTTATATGGATTAGGAGACGAGGGCGATAAATAGAAGTGAAAATTTAGTGGGGATGTCCAAAAAGTCATTTTTTAACTCCCTCCCCCCTTCGGGGTATTGAGCCTGCAAGCAGTCTCGAATCGGCTCTCGCTCGACAGACAACGAGTAAACTCTCTGTCTGTTCTCGCTTACTCGCCGATTTCCCTCTATAAACAGAGGGAGAGCTGAAATGCTCTCTGTATTCGAGGATAGTCACCAGCTCCTCCTCTGTTTATAGAGGAGGTGGCACGAAGTGACGGAGGAGTTTTTTGAAATAAAATGACTTTTTGGGCAACCCCGTGAGTTTTCCTGTTGTGTTGGGATATCCCGGTTCTTTCCGGGGTATCCCTTAATTTTTTACTATTAATTTTATGTCATAAATTGAGTCGGATCGTGAATAATTTGTAGGTTAATGGGCTTTAAAAACATCAATAAATGCTATATTTACGACCTCTATTTTGTGTAAAGTGTTTAAATTGTAAAAGTGTTTATTATGTTATTACGCGGATGTTTAGTTATTTTGTTGTTAGGCGTGCAATTCGCTTTTGGACAACAGAAACCCAATCCGGATTGGGTGAATCAGAAGTTTTCCATGTTTATTCACTGGGGATTGTATTCGGAGTTGGGGGGAGTTTGGAAGGGACAACCGGTTCGTGCCGGGTATAGCGAGCAGATACAGTCTTTTGCCAAGATCCCGAAGGCGGAGTACGAGGCGGTGGCGAAAGAATTTGATCCGGAGAAATGGAATGCCGATTCCGTGGTGGCTTTGGCAAAGGCGGCGGGGATGAAGTCCATCGTGTTCACGTCAAAGCATCATGACGGTTTTTGTATGTATCATTCCAAGTATACGAAGTATAATATCGTGGATGCAACTCCTTTCAAGCGGGACGTGATGAAAGAATTGTCGGATGCTTGCCGTCGGCAGGGGGTGAAGTTTGCGGTTTATTATTCATTGATTGATTGGAATTTCCCCGGAAATGGCATTACCCCTCATAATGCGGATGCTATCTCGAAGGAACACCATGCGTTCAGTATGCATCAAGTGGAAGAGATCATGACGAATTACGGTCCGATTTCTGAAATTTGGTTTGACATGGGGTCTTTGAGCGGGCAGCAGAGTAAAGAGTTGTATGACCTTGTGAGTCGTCTACAACCGCAGTGTATGGTGAGTGGGCGTTTGGGAAATGACCGGGGAGACTTTGCCGTGATGGCGGATAATGCTTACCCGGATTATAAAATTGGAGTGCCTTGGCAGACACCGGCCTCGTTTTTCGACGAGACATGGAGTTATCGCTCTTGGCAGGAACGGGGAAGTTTGGATAAAAAGATTGATGAGAAGTTACGTAGTTTAGTGAAAGTGGTAAGCCGTGGCGGTAATTTTTTATTGAACATTGGTCCGAGGGGGGATGGTTCCGTGGTAGAATTCGAACGGGATGCTTTATTAGCAATGGGGAAATGGATGAAACGTTACGGGGAAGGAATTTATAATACGACAGCTAATCCTTTTGATCATGCTGTTGAATGGGGGGATATTACTTGTAAGGGGAGTAATCTCTACTTGTTTGTTGAGAAGATCCCGGCTAACCGGGAGATTATTTTGAACGGGTTGATCGGGAAAGCGAAAAAAGCAAGTTTGTTAGTTGACGGGAAGGCCTTGAACTTGAAACAGGATGGGCAATCCGTGTCGGTAAATATTCCCGGGGATGTGAAACCGGATCGGGGCATGATCGTGGTGAAACTGGAATTTGCCGGAGCCTTCCGGGTTGTTCCCGACCAGATACTTGAAACGAGTGAATTGTCGGCTGTGAATGCAATTCCCGTGTATGCTTATTCCAGTATGGATTATTATTCCAGTTTCCGGAGTACGGTTGGGTTTAGCTGGCATTTCAGAAAATCCGGAAAGACCATTACCCCGATAATTGTTTACACGGCTGGAGAGCAGGGAAAAGAACTCCGTTTGGTCATTGACGGGAAAGAGCAGGATGTGACTTTGGTTGGCGGGGAGGTACAAAAGTTGAATAACCACCCGGAGGGGATCACGTGGGGTAAGGTGTATATGTTCGATCCTCAAGAGGAACGCTTTAATGGTACGATTCTTGATCCGAAAGTGAATGCGGCAGCTTGGCGTTTGTGGGATGATTTTAAACCGGGAAAAGCCTTAAATATCCCAATGCAGGAGAAACAGTCGGTGCATATATTACACGAATTAACGAGTGATCGGGAGCAGGATGTACTGGTTGAATTAGGGGTTGCCGACGGGGTGCAGGTAGCCTTGAATGGTAAGGATGTGTTGTTGCGTACGTATGTTGGCGGAGTACCCCGGACAAATGAGGTGATAAAACTACATTTGAAGAAGGGAAATAATCAGTTGGTCGTAAAGTTACACAATCGTTACGGGACAGAAGTAACCTATTTGATGAATCCGAACGTGAAACAAGAAGAGTATAAACTTCGTTTGAAATCAATGAAGCTTTACTCCGGGGAAATTCATGATTGCAGTCTTGGAATGGCTCATCCTGCCAACAAGAATAGCGATATGGGATTACGGGATATACGAGTAGAATTGGAATAATAAAATATAGATATGAAAAAGAGATTACGTAAGAAATTACATAGAGGAGAGTTCCGGGAACTGGGATTTTCTTTTGATGCCAAATTCAAGGCAGATACGGAAATGCAAGTGGTTGAAGCATGGTTGCAGGAGTTGGCAAGTTTGTTGAATTCTCATTCTTTGGAAATGGGGGGAGGTTGGAATTCCAATGTTTGTGGGGGATTCATTACCCGTGAACGGGGTAGTGTTACTCCGGAAGAACAGGACATCGTGCGGAAATGGTTTGATGAACACGGGCAGAATTTGGAATCCATTACTGTCGGAGAATTGAAAGATGCCTGGTACGGGTGGTAAAAAAACACCGATCAGTTTTCATTTCATTATAAAATATTATATTTTTGTCTGCGCTTGGGGCTGTAAATACAGCCCCAAGTTTGTAAGGTTCTCGTGGGTTGTTTATGCTCAACTTCTTTTCAGGGTTAACATGAATCGTGTATGTGATTTTATTGGTTGAAAGAACTTTACGGGTATTTTCCGTTATGGCGAGATGACTAGAAAACTGATTATATGAGAACAAAATTTTATTTACCTTTTATTGCTTTAGCATTGATAGCTACAAGTTGCAATAGTAAAAAAGAGGCGACCCAGGAAAGTGGAATCCGCCTTGCGAATCTGGATCAGACGATTAATCCGAGAAATGATTTTTACCAGTATGCCTGTGGAGGCTGGATGAAAGCTAACTCGCTCACGGATGAGTATTCAAGTTTCGGTTCATTCGATCAATTGGCCGAAAATAATCGTACCCAGATCAAAGGATTGATCGAGGAACTGGCTAAACAACAATCTCAGCCGGGCAGTATCACCCAGAAAATCGGGGATTTGTATAATATCGCCATGGATAGTGCTAAATTGAATGCGGACGGGGTTGCCCCGATTAAAGAATACTTGGATAAATTGGCGGCAATCAAAGATAGAAATGGTTTATCTCAGGAGATAGCAACTATGCACCGGGATGGTTTCGGACCTTTCTTCGGTTTGTACGTGGGGGCTGACGACATGAACAGTTCTATGAACATTGCCCAGTTGTATCAAGGAGGTTTAAGCTTGGGGGAACGTGAATATTATTTGGATGGTGATGACCATACGAAGGAAATTCGCACGAAGTTTGAAGAACACGTGGGCAAGATGTTCCAATTGGCCGGGTTTACCGCGGAAGAAGCCCAAAAAGCCGCAAAGAATGTGATGACAGTCGAGACTCGTTTGGCTGAAGCTTCTAAGTCTGCCGTGGAATTGCGTGACCCGTACGCGAATTACAATAAAATTACAGTGGCACAATTGAAGAAAGAAGTTCCGTCAATAGATTGGGATGCTTATTTCACGACGATCGGGTTGAAAGATTTGCAGGATGTGAACGTGGGACAAATGGATGAGATCAAAACGGTTGCCGACTTATTGAAAAAAGAAGATTTGGATGTATTGAAGGCTTATTTACAGTGGAATGTGATTAATACGGCATCTTCTTATTTGAGTGATAACTTTGTTGCACAGAACTTTGATTTTTATGGAAGAACTCTTTCCGGAACGAAAGAAATGCAACCTCGATGGAAACGTGCTGTTAGCGCTGTGAATGGTGTGCTGGGAGAGGCTGTCGGACAAATGTATACCGAAAAATATTTCCCTGCCGCGGCTAAAGAGCGTATGATTAAGTTGGTTGGAAACTTGCAGAAAGCTTTAGGAGAACGGATTCAAGGATTGGAATGGATGAGTGAAGAGACGAAAGCGAAAGCTTTGGAAAAATTGGCCGCATTTCATGTAAAAGTGGGTTATCCTGATAAATGGAGAGATTATTCCAATCTGGAAATAAAGAATGATTCTTACTGGGCGAATATTATTCGTTCCAATCATTTCGATCATGATAAAATGATTGCCAAGGCAGGTAAACCGGTTGATAAGGACGAATGGTTGATGACCCCGCAAACTGTAAATGCTTATTACAATCCGACGACGAACGAAATTTGTTTCCCGGCAGCTATTCTTCAATACCCGTTCTTTGACATGAATGCGGATGATGCTTGTAATTATGGTGCTATTGGAGTTGTTATCGGTCATGAAATGACTCATGGTTTTGATGATCAAGGGCGTCAATATGATAAGGATGGAAACTTGAAAGACTGGTGGACTCCGGAGGATGCCAAGAACTTCAAGGAAAGAGCCCAAGTGTTAGTAGACTATTTTGGAAATATAGAGGTGTTACCGGGCTTGAAAGCGAATGGAGAACTGACGTTAGGTGAGAATATCGCTGACCATGGTGGTTTACAAGTGTCATTCCTAGCATTACAGAAAGCGATGGCTGAAAAACCGCTTGGAAAAGACGAGCATGGTTTCACCCCGGAACAACGTTTCTTCTTGTCATACGCCAATGTTTGGGCAGAAAACACCCGTGATGAACAAATCCGTTTGCAAACGAAATCCGATCCTCACTCTTTGGGACGGTGGCGTGTGAATGCGGCGCTTCCTCACATCAGTATGTGGTATGATGCGTTTGGCGTGAAAGAGGGAGATGCATTGTATTTGCCGGTTGAGAAAAGAGCTTCTATTTGGTAATAGGTTAGTTTTTATGATATTGATTCCCCGGGTTGGCCATGCTGATCCGGGGAATGTTTTATAGGGGTATCTCGCCTGTATTACAGTATACTTGCGTCGGTGTCTCGTTAGTAGGTTAACGATAGGTTAACGAAAGGTCAACGATAGGTTAACGGTGTGGACTATCAATTTATGGGCGATATTTTCTTCATACATCATGTATATATACAGGAGACATCAAGGAGAGTACGGCGAGATTACTAAGCGTGTCTAAAGAAGGTATAAATCGGGAAGGGGCTAGGAACTAGGATTGTTACCTGCATAGATTTGTTTTTAACCAAAAAATAATTTATATTTGCTTGATACTAAAATTAAAAGGGTTATGGACATAGTTAAGCGAGATCAGTTTATTGCTCTTTGGAAGAAATATTTCAATGATGCGGAACTTCCTGTTGCATTTTATTATTCAAAGGAAAATAATAACGCCACGATCGTGAAGAAGGCGATGGGGCATACTTGTATCATAGCCCAGCTTGGGCGGGTTCGTAAAGGTGAATCGCTTTGTTTCTTACCGGATTCAGTGGGATGTGGCGGGGGAAAGTTTTACCTGGGATTCAGTAAAAGTATGAGGGAGGGATTCGAATATTTCCTGTCTCACGGGGAAAACACGCCTCACTGCGAGCGCTATAAACGAACCCCGGAACAGGTGAATGCTTTTTTGAAAACAGTCCATGAACTTCCGAGAAAAGGCGATTGCCTAGTGTTTAAACGTTGGGATCACTTGACGGAGCAAGACGAGCCGGAGGCTGTGTTTTTCTTTGCCCCGGCGGATGTTATCTCGGGGCTTTTCACGTTAGCCGGTTTTGACAGTTCGAAACAGGAGGCGGTAATCTCTCCTTTCGGGGCCGGCTGTACCTCTATTATTTACTATCCTTACCGGGAACAAATAGAGGGTACGAAAAGAGCGGTGCTTGGGATGTTCGACCCGTCGGCAAGGTTATGTACGGGTAGTAATCTATTGTCTTTTGCCGTGCCGATCTCGAAATTCATGGAGATGATTGACCAGATGGAGGAGAGTTTCCTGATCACGAATACGTGGAAGATGATGCAAAAACGGATGTGATGGACGTGAAACGGGGAGCCCGGTTATGCGTCTCGTTTTACGAGATGTTCGCGGCTTCCGCTCTTGCCGTGTCCTTTGCCTGCGGGCTGATTATGTTCATTTACCGGATGAAATCACCGGCCGTGGTGGCGGTGATCGTTGTGGCTACCTTTTGGTTCAAGGTAGCCACGATGGTATTCATCCGGTTTACTACAAAACGGAAATCAGGACGTTTTTTCTATTATTACAAGAACGTGGGGATGTCGATCCGGTGGCTTTGGGGTATGACTTTGGGGTTTGATTTCCTGACGTACGTGGTCTGTATGTTAATCGCTTATCAATTGTAATCATGCATACGCTTGATGTAAGTAATCTCCACCTGGAATACGGGTTTAAGCGTGTCCTGTGGGATACTTGCCTGCACTGTGAAACGGGGCAGGTCGTCGGTATCCTTGGCCGGAACGGGGGTGGAAAAAGTTGTCTGATGCAAGTTATTTACGGGGAGTTGAGGTTGAAGGATCAATATGTGGCTATCGACGGAAGGGCCTTGTTGACAAGAGAAAGGCGCCCGGAGGATATGCGTTATCTTTTGCAACAGAGTTTCGTGCTACCGGGGTTGTCTGTAAAACAGGTGTTTGATGATTTCGGGGTGGCGTTCGAGAGTTTCGTGGAGGACTTTCCCGATTTTGTAGGGACAGCCCGAAAGCGGATGAAGACTTTTTCCACGGGGGAGCGAAGGATGATTGAGGTGTACGCGGTTCTGGCCTCGGATTCGAAATTTTGTTTGTTGGATGAGCCGTTCTCTTTTATGATGCCCCTGCACGTGCAGAAAATGAAAGAGGTGATCCGGCGGGAAAAGAAACGGAAAGGGATTGTAATTACCGATCACTATTTCGATGACGTGATAGATATTAGTGACGAGTTATTTATATTGAGAAGTGGTAAGACCTGGCGGGTCAATGGACGTGAGGATCTCGAATTGTTAGGATATATAAGGAATACAGATGGAATTCAAGATAGATGAACAGACGTTGAACGATCTGGAGTTGTTCAATCAGGCTTTGGACGGGAAAAGTATTTTCTCTTGTTTCAATACCGCTTGCTCTGACGGGGGTAAGGCTTGTATAAGAAAGATGTTAGAAAGGCCGTTGACAGATGTCAATAAAATTCGGGGTCGAGTAGAGGCGATTCGCTATCTGGGGCAATTGCCGTTCTTTTTGGATATTCGTCGGGAAGAATTGAGTTTTATCGAGGTTTACCTGCAACAGGAGGATGTGCCTCAACGCAATATGTATCATTTAACGAGTCGGGCGGTGAAAGGATGGTTGAAACCGGATAACGATTGTTATCTGCGCCAACGTGCAGTCCCGTATCTTGGGCGGCTTATCCGTGAGTTGGGGACTTTTATGGACGAGTTGCCAGCGGGGAGAGTGCCGGAGATGGTAAGGGATATGCAACAGAGGGTGAAAGAAACGCTTGCCCGTGAAGGGATGCAATACTTGGTGAACCAGAAAAAAGATTCTTTTTGGACACGAGAAAGCTTGGATCTTTATTTTCGGGGGAAAGAACTTGATGGGGTTCGTGTTGTGCTGGATACCTTGTATATGCTGGATGCTTTACGATCGTTGGGGATTATGACTAAAGGGGAGGAGTTGACGTTTCCGATTTTCACGGAAAGTGGGAGAGCGGTGAGGATCGAGGGATTGTATCACTTGTTTTTGAAAAATCCGGTGAAGAATGATGTTTTGCTTGACGAATGGCAGCATCTATGTTTCCTGACAGGGCCGAACATGGCGGGAAAATCAACTTGCATGAAGGCTTTCGGGGTGGCGGTTTATCTGGCTCATTGCGGCTTTCCCGTACCGGCAGGTCGGATGGAATTGTCCGTGTTTAAAGGGTTATTTACCACGATTAATTTGTCGGATAATCTGTCATTGGGATACAGTCATTATTATAATGAGGTTGCCCGGGTAAAATATATCGTGGAACAGGTGCGGGATTTACAGGAAGTGGTGGTGGTTTTTGATGAACTATTCCGGGGAACTAACGTGAAGGATGCGTATGATGCCTCTTGTGCGGTAATTGGTGGATTGGCCCGGTTGGAATATGGGGTGTTTATGATTTCCACGCATATTGTCGAGGTGGCGGAATTTTTGAAACCGTTTCCTTCGGTATGTTTCCGTTTCTTTGAAATAGACATGACAACGGAAGAACCCCGTTACACCTATCGTTTGCGGGAAGGAGTTTCCGACGAACGGATCGGGATGTATATTTTGAAGAAAGCGGGGGTGGTGGATTTGATAGAATCATTATGAACAAGTGAATACAGAAAAAAATCATGAATTATTCTTTACTTGTTTGTTATCATTAGAATTATTTCTATTTTTGCGTTTGTAAAATGTTTCTTCGGGGCAGGGTGCAACTCCCTACCGGCGGTTATAGTCCGCGACTCCCTTTCGAGGGACTGATTCAGTGAAATTCTGAAACCGACGGTTAAAGTCCGGATGATAGAGGAGATATTTAGTTGTAATTGATATTATATTAATACAATATAAATCTATGCCCCGAATGTGTATGCATTCGGGGCATTTTTGTTTAAAGGAGGTTTTGAACATGGTGAGACAGGAAGACATTGAATATATGCGACGGGCGATAGAGCTTGCCGAACGGGGAGTAGGATTCACGAATCCGAATCCGATGGTGGGAGCCGTGATCGTGAAGGGAGGAAAGGTGATCGGGGAAGGATGGCACGAGAGATGCGGAGAATGGCACGCGGAGAGGAACGCTTTCAAGAATTGTACGTTTCCCGCGGAGGGTGCCACGATGTACGTGACGTTGGAACCTTGTTGCCATTATGGAAAGACCCCGCCTTGCACGGAGGCCATTATTGAACATGGGATTGCCCGGGTGGTGGTCGGGATGGAAGATCCGAACCCGTTGGTGGCTGGGAAAGGTATTGCCTTGTTAAGAGAGGCTGGGATAGAGGTGGTTTGCGGGGTCGAGGAAGAGGCTTTGCGGGAACAGAATCGAGTATTTTTGAAATATATATCGACAAAGTTGCCTTGGGTGGCAATGAAGACTGCGATGACGTTGGACGGGAAGATCGCGACCCGGACGGGAGATTCGAAATGGATCACGGGAGCGGAAGCGCGAGCTTACGTGCATGAATTGCGGCATCGTTTTATGGCTATATTAGTGGGAATCGGGACGGCCGTGGCGGACGATCCTTTATTGAATTGCCGGATTGAGGGGCGTGGTGTCAGACAGCCGATACGAGTGGTGGTAGATAGTAATGCCCGTTTGTCTTTGGATAGCCAGCTCGTGAAAACGGCCGGAGAGTATCGTACCATCGTGGCTCATACCCGTTTTGCTCCGGAAGAGAGAGTGAAAGCTTTGCGAGAGACGGGTGTGGAGATGTTACTTTGCAAGGAGAAGGAAGGACTTGTGGATGTCAGGAACTTGTTGGAATTGTTGGGGCAGTCCGGAATTGATTCCATTTTGTTAGAAGGAGGAGGAAGTTTGAATTACACGTTTTTGTCGGAGGGGCTTGCGGATGAATTGTATGCTTTTATTGCCCCGAAGATCGTGGGGGGAATGAATGCCAAGACTCCGGTAGAAGGTGCAGGGATGGAGAAAATGGCTGACGCTATTAACCTTGAATTGGAAAACGTACTGAACATCGGTCATGATGTCCTTTTAAAACTAAAAGTTAAAAACTAAAAGATAATAGATTTCGTGATTAAAAAAGTGAGGGCATTGAGCGAGGAAATCTAAAATCATAAATTGTAAATCTAAAATTAAGATGTTTACAGGTATAATCGAAGAAATAGGAACCATACGGGGTATCAAGCGGGGAAACCGGAGCGTGGTGCTGGAAGTGCAGGCAAAGAAGGTGTTGGAGGATTTGCACGTGGGGGATAGTATTGCCACGAACGGGGTTTGCCTGACCGTGATCTCTTTTGCTAACGGGAGTTTCTGTGCGGATGTGATGCCGGAGACGATGCAGCGTAGCAATTTAGGAGAGCTGCACGTTGGGGACCGGGTGAATCTGGAGAGGGCGTTGACGTTGAACGGGCGCTTGGGTGGACATATCGTGTCGGGTCATGTTGACGGGCTGGGGAAGATTGTTGGGAGAGAGAAAGACGAGAATGCCATTTGGATCATGATTTCAGCCCCGGCAGAGCTGTTGCGTTATATCGTGGATAAAGGTTCTATCACGATTGACGGGATAAGCCTAACGGTCGTGGCCGTGACGGATACGGGGTTTACGGTTTCTATTATTCCGCACACGCAGGATGAAACGACGTTAGTGAAGAAAAAGATTGGTGACGTGGTGAACCTTGAAAATGACGTGATTGCCAAATACGTGGAGAAGTTAATGCGTCCGACAGCCCCGGCAGAGCCGAAAGGCGGGTTGACGTTGGATTTTTTGCTGGCGAATGGATTTTAGAAAGTTAAAAGATAAAAACTAAAAGATAAAAGTTTAAGGAGATAAATTTAGGAGTATTGAGATATGGAAGAATTTAAATTTAGTACGATTGAAGAGGCTGTTGCAGATTTGAGAGCCGGAAAGATGATTATCGCCGTGGATGACCCGGATCGGGAGAACGAGGGAGATTTGATTTGTGCGGCCGAGTTTGCCACGTTGGAGAACGTGAACTTCATGGCTTCTTATGCTAAAGGATTGATTTGTATGCCGATGAGCAAGGCTTTGACCACGAAGTTAGGGTTGGAACAGATGGTTGCCACGAACACGGATAACCATTGCACGGCGTTTACGGTGTCAATCGATCACGTGGACACGACCACGGGTATTTCCGCGTTGGAGCGTTCCGTGACCGCGATGAAAGCGGTAGAGGATAATGCGAAACCGGAAGATTTCCGTCGTCCGGGACATATGTTCCCGTTGGAGGCAAAGAAGGGGGGCGTGCTGGAGCGTATGGGACACACGGAGGCCACGGTGGACTTGATGCGAATTGCCGGGTTGAAAGAGTGTGGCTTGTGTTGCGAGATTATGCGGGAGGATGGAACGATGATGCGTACACCGGAGTTGAAGGAGTTTGCTAAAGCGCATGGAATGAAAATGATCACGGTGGCCGATTTGATCACCTATCGTCGGAAAACAGAGATATTGATCGAACGGGTAACCGAGGCTGATATGCCAACAAAATACGGGGACTTCAAAGCCTACGGGTATGTGAACAAGATTAACGGGGAACATCATATCGCTTTAGTGAAAGGTGACGTGACAGACGGGGAACCTGTATTGTGCCGGGTACATTCGGAGTGTTTGACGGGAGACGTGTTCGGTTCTTTGCGTTGTGATTGTGGAGACCAGCTGGCCGAAGCCATGCGTCGGATCGGAGAGAGAGGTCGGGGAGTGTTGTTGTATATGCGTCAGGAAGGCCGGGGTATCGGTTTGATTAATAAATTGAAGGCTTATCACCTGCAAGACGAGGGAATGGATACCGTGGAGGCGAATATCGCTCTTGGGTTTAAGGCCGACTTGCGTGAATACGGTACTGGGGCAGAGATTTTGGCAGATCTGGGTGTGAAGAAAATGATATTGATGACGAATAACCCGTTAAAAATTAATGGTTTGACCGGATACGGTATTGAAATCGTGGGACGTGAGCCGATTGAAATGACTTGTAACGAGAAGAACGAGTTTTATATGTACACGAAGTACAAGAAGATGGGACACATGATCCACGTGCGTCAACGGGAAGAGATCGAGAAATTGAAAGAAGGATTAGAAAACAAATAAATATAAAGACTATGAATTTACTGGAAGGGAAATTATTGGCAGAAGGCCAACGAATTGGTATCGTTGCGGGACGTTTTAACGAGTTTATCACGAGTAAATTGTTGGGTGGAGCGTTGGATGCTTTCAAACGTCATGGCGGAGATGAGGCAAATATTGACTTGGCTTGGGTTCCGGGTGCTTTTGAAATTCCGTTAGTGGCTAAGAAGATGGCCGAGACGAAAAAGTATGATGCCGTTGTTTGCTTGGGTGCCGTGATTCGTGGGGCAACTCCTCATTTCGATATGGTGGCTAACGAGGCAACCAAAGGGATTGCTAATGTCGGGCTGCAAACGGGAACCCCGATTATCTTCGGTGTCCTGACTACCGACACGATCGAACAAGCTGTTGAAAGAGCCGGAACAAAAGCCGGAAATAAAGGTTTCGAGGCGGTAACTACGGCTATCGAAATGATTAATTTGTTGAAACAGATTTGATTTTTATAAATTGGAAAGATGTTACCGTCTCGGATTTAATCCGAGACGGTTTTTAGTTTATTTCAATGATGATCTATCAAACTTCTAATATATATAGATGTTTTGTGAGAATGATAATGAGTTTATATACATGCAAAAATAGAATATATTACTTAATATAGATTTGGTGATATGAGAATGTTTTTTTAGTTTTGTATCAATAGAAGCTGATCATGAGTGGTGAAAAAGATCGTAGATATAGATGATTTGTTAAAAAAAATTAATAGACGAGATGTCGTTGCATTCGGGGAAGTATACTTGATATTTTACGATGATTTGTTTTATTATGCATTGAAATTATATGAGAATACTTCGGTTGAACCGCAGGATGCAGTACATGATGCGTTCTTGAAATTATGGCAAATGCCTAATGCTAAATTTGATAGTTTAGTCGATTTGAAAGCTTATCTTTTTGTGGTCATTCGTAATGATTTTAATCAGTTTGTTCGGCATTCTCATTATGTGGAAGAGCATAGAAAGTATGAATTAGAGAATACGAGAACGTTTGAGTTTGACATTTTGGAAAGTGAGTTAAGGGGAAGTTGTGAACATATTTTAGAACTACTGCCTCAAGAATGTGCTGAAATTTTTCGACTTTTTTTTGAGGGACTAAATACAGATGAGATTGCTTTGAAATTAGGCAAGACAAAGCAAACAATCTATAACAAGAAGCATGAGGCTATTGCTATTCTTAAAAAGAAAATATCCAGAGAAGATATTTTTTTCCTAATACTATTTCTTGGCTAAAATCGGATAATATATTTCGTTTATTTTATTTTTTTAGAAAAAAACTTGAAAAAGGAAGTAGAAATTTCAAGTTTGTGCATTTTATTGTCAAAGCGTATAGTATAAAATGGAAGAATTAAATAAAAATCGTTACAAGTGCGCACATGAAATCGTGGAAGAGATTCTTCAAGCAATAAAGAATCAGCGGGATATTAGTACTTGTAAAAAACTACTTGATTTTTTGCAGGATGATGTGCCGGATAACGAATTTTTGGATCGAATAGTTTCGGAAGAATTATTCCTTCAATATTATGGCAAACTTCGAAAACGAGATAAGGAGTCTGACGCAAGGAGGCTTGTCGATGAGTTAAATGTCAGAAAAATGAAGAAATTGCGTTTGCGTAAGTTGCGTATCACAATTTCGTCAATAGCGGCTTCTGTAGTTATGATTGTTTGCTGTATGTGGCAATTTGTTACTGTTAATACGGAAAAAATTCCAGAAGGTCGTTTGCCTGAGCAAGAATTTTCTTGTGATAAGCCGACTTTGATTTTGAGTAATGGTTTAAAGTTAGAACTTCAAGGGGAGGCTAATCAATTACCTGACGGCTTGGATGGGATTAGAAACATAGATCAAAATAGAGTTACTTATGAGGGGAGAGATAGTGTTCAGGAATTGATATATAATACATTAATCGTTCCGGCTGGGTATACTTATAACGTAGAGCTTATAGATGGGTCTGAAGTCATTTTAAATGCAGGAAGTCGCTTAAGGTATCCGGTGGCCGGAAATGGAGAGATAAGAGAGGTTGAATTGAACGGAGAAGCCTATTTTAAGGTCACAAAATCGTCCCTGCCTTTTATTGTAAAAATGAGTGATTCTTTTGTTAAAGTTTACGGAACGGAATTTAATGCTAATAATGATGGGGAAGGTGATATTGAGGTTGTATTAGTGAAAGGACGTGTCGGATTTAAGCCTGGATGCGGGGATGAGGTTATGTTAAAGCCGAATCAAAAATGTGATTATAATTCAGAAAATAGAGAGGCAAGTGTGAGTGATGTGGATATTCGAGAATATGTTGCGTGGATAAATGATGAATTTGACTATGAACAGGTTCCGTTGGATTATTTTTTGAAGAAGGTATCTGCTTGGTATGGAGTACATTTTAGTTATGACAAGTCAAAGATTGAAATGATAAAATTTTACGTGTCTACGAAACGAGATATTGCATTGTCTGATTTACTTTTGTTAATAGAGAAAAGTACAAACTTGGAATTTGTACGAGAATCGGAGTTTAAATATACAATTAAATGATAATAAGTTATGAAGTGGATATAGGGAATATAAAAAAGTAAGAAGTATCCAAGGGATACTCCTTACATCTGTATCAATGTGTATTAGGATTGGCGTCGCAATACACGGATACTTTTAGACAATAGTTGTTAGATACAACTAGTATATAAATTAAATTACTAAATTATGAATAAAAATTTGCAACACAAAGGATGTGCATTAAAAAAAGGAGTCGGTTTCGTGTTTTTGCTGATTTCCGTTCTTTTAACGGTTCCCTTGGTAGCTAATAATCATGACGGATTACTACAACAGGTTAATGAAAAAAGAGTTACTATTAATAAAGATAATGTCTTGGTTAAGGAGATATTGGAAGAGATCCAACGCCAGACTGGTTTTGATTTTGTAGTGAATGCTAATATTATCACAGAGCTTGGAAAAAGGTCACTGAAAGTAAATAATGTGACAGTAAACCAAGCTCTTAATCAACTTCTTCAAAATTCAAGATATGAATACGAAGTGATAGGTACTCGTATTACTTTTGTTTTGAAAAATGTGTCAAAACAAGAAGAGAGGAAAAAAGTTGGCATGATTACGGTGAAAGGTAAAGTGGCGGATGCTGAGTCAAAAGAGCCTATTCCGGGGGCAACTATTTTGATTGCTGGTACAACGAAAGGAGCGGCGACGGATAATAATGGAATTTTTACGATTCTTGTGAATGAGGGAGACGAGTTAGAGTTTTCATTTATAGGGATGAAAACTGAAAAACGGAAAATAGCTAAGAATACCACAGAATTGACAATCTATTTACAGCCGGACATAACAGAGATAGAAGAGGTTGTGGTTACAGGTATCGTGGATCGGAAAGCGGAAAGTTTTACCGGATCTGCATTGACGATTAAAGGAGAGGAATTGAAACGAGTGGGAAACCAGAATATTTTTCAAAGTTTAAAGAATTTGGATCCTACGATTTATGTTATGGATAATTTAGAAATGGGATCAGATCCGAATACGTTGCCCGATATGATGATGAGAGGACGGACAGGGGTGGAACAGACGGCAACCGTGTCCAATCTAAAGGGAAATTATGACAATAAGCCTAATCAACCTTTGTTTATTTTGGATGGTTTTGAGGCTAGTGCCGAACGTATTTTCGATTTGGATATGAATACGGTGGAGTCTTTAACGATATTAAAGGATGCTTCGGCTAAAGCTCTTTATGGTTCTAAGGCAGCTAATGGAGTGGTGGTTATTGAAACTAAAAAACTAAATAGTACTAAACCTCGTGTGACATATACTGGAAGTTTGGATTTAAATATGCCTGATTTGTCAAGTTATGATTTGTGTAATGCTTTGGAGAAACTGGAGTTGGAGTATAATTCGGGCGTTTTTGATGATACAAATTATGATGATATCGAGCGATATTCGCAGTTGAGAAAAGAGATCGCTGAAGGATTGGATACTTATTGGTTATCCAAGCCTGTACGTTTTGGGTATGGACATAAACATTCGCTGAACGTGGAGTTGGGAAAAGACGAGCTTCGTACATCACTTAATTTTGCCTATAATGAGACAAAAGGCGTGATGAAGGGATCTGATCGAAAAAATATATCCGGTCAAATCAATGTTGCTTATAATTTAAAGAGTAAATTCCGTTTCCAGAATAATTTTAGCTTAAACAGTAACCGGGCTTCTGATTCGCCTTATGGGACTTTTTCTCAATATGCCAAGTTAAATCCCTATGAGAATCCTTATGAGAAAGATGGTACCTTAAAGAAAAAGCTGAGTGATGGGACGTTTAATCCATTAAATGACGGAGAATCGAAGACTAAATTGTTGTCAAATTATATTTCGTTTACGAACAATTTTAACATGGAATGGATGGTTTTGGATGGTTTACGGATACGGGGACGTTTTGGATTAACCCACAAGACGAATGAGGCTGATCGGTATTATCCTACCACTCACTCGAAATTTGCTGATGTCGAAGATATTACAAAAAGAGGATCATATGAGGTGAATAATGGTAAAGAGACCGTGTTGTCGGGAGATATCAACTTGAATTATGCGCATTCCTTTAACGAAAAGCATAATATCTTTTTTAATGCAGGATACACGATTTCTGAGACAAAATCGCGGGAAGTGATACATTACATGACAGGTTTTCCTTCGGATAAGATGGAGGATATAATGTTTGCTCTTGGATATACGGAGATGTCAAAACCACAAGGGCAGACAAGAACAACTCGTGATCTCGGAATTTTAGGTATGTTCTCGTATACTTATTCGGATCGTTATTTGTTTGATGCGACTTATCGGGCAAATGCTGCTTCTATGTTTGGAAAAGATAATCGTTGGGGATCCTTTTGGAGTTTAGGTTTTGGGTGGAATGTGCATAAAGAAGCTTTTGCTCAAGAGCTTTCTTGGTTGAAGTCATTTAAAATTAGAGGGTCTTTAGGCTTAACTGGCAACCAGAATTTCAGAAATAATAATTCTATTGCTATATATCAATATAATTTGAATCATTTCTATAATAATTTGGTTGGTAGTGAACTGAAAAACATGGAGAACCCGAATTTGAAGTGGGAGAAAAAGATGGATTACAACTTGGGGCTTGATGCAGAGGTCTTTGGCCTTTCTGTACGTTTGGATTGGTATAATTCCCTTTCGGAAAATAGGGTCTCCTCTATGCAAATATCACCTTCCACGGGATTTTCTTCTGTTTTTACGAATTTAGGTAGTGTACGGAATACAGGTGTCGAGTTGTATTTGGCTTATACTTTATGGAATTCAAAAGACGGTTATTTCCGGGTGAATGGTTCTGTCGTGCATAATAAGAATAAGTTGGAAACTTTATCGGAAGATATGAAAGGGTTGGATTCCGACTATGTGGAAGGTGAGGATATGAGTGCGATTAAAGCAGTATATTCTTATGGGATTGATCCGGCAACAGGACTTGAAATGTTCAGGAAATTGGATGGAAGAAGAACTTTGGTTTGGGATAGTGATGATAAGATTGTTGTGGGTGTTGAAGATCCAAAATATCGGGGGGTATTCGGGTTTTCCGGTGAATATAAAGGTTTTGGTTTGAGTATGAGTTGTCGTTTCTTGGGAGGCGGACAAATGATTAATCAGACACTGATAGATAAAGTGGATGCAGCTCCGATTAAATATAACGTGGACCGACGGGTTTTGTCTGAAAGCTGGATGGTGGCAGGTGATCACGTGCATTTCGTCAGAAGAATTCCGGGAACGCCTTATCATACATCATCTTCGGAGTATATTCCGGTTGGAGGAGGAGCCGCTCCTAGTTCTACACCGGCAACATCTCGTTTCGTGCAAGACCGCAAGGAGTTAGATATATCATCTATTTCAGTTTATTATGATGTAAACCAAGGATGGATTAAGAGAGTTGGAATGGAAAGAATGCGCTTTACAGTATATATGAATGATGTGTATAAATGGTCCTCGATGGGGGTGGAACGAGGAACGGATTATCCATTTGCTCGTGCCTTGTCCTTCCTGTTATCACTCACTTTTTAATGAATAATTCTAAGAAAAAAGATATGAGATCAAAAATATTAATCATCGTTTCCTTCTGTTGGTTTATACTAGTATCCTGTGAGGATTGGCTTACGGTTGCCTCGGATACGGAAATTGCAAACGAACAGCAATTCCAGGATCAACAAGGTTTTCAAGATGCTGTCATTGGGGTATATCTCCAGCTTACGGGAGCATCTCTTTATGGACAAGATTTGACTTGGGGATATTTGGAGTTGCTGGCACAGAATTATGAATTGGTGGCTTCTTCTTCTTATAAGGCTTATTTCGAGTATGATTATGAAGAGGCTTCTGTGGCTGGGACAATTAATTCCATTTGGGCTGCAGCGTATAATACGATCGCTAATATAAATAATATTTTGAAATGGGAAACTATTAATGGAGGATGTATGAACCCGGCGATAGATTCGTTGGTAAAAGGAGAAATGTTGGCTGTACGAGCATTATTACATTTTGATTTGGTACGGATGCATGGAAAAGGTAATTTGGAAAAGCATCCAGAATATTTGGATGAATTAAGTATTCCGTATTCCACGGAGTTTAAAAAGGAGACTCCTCCTCGCTATTCTTACGGGAAAACATTGGAATTGATCATTGCGGATTTGTATCAAGCTATTGCTTATTTGGAAATGGATCCTGTATGTGGTCAAAGAGAAGAGAGTTTCTATGACAAACTTTATTTTGGCGGTTTTGTGAGTAAGGAGGCTAAAGGGCGAGATGATCGAATGAACTATTATGCGACAAAGGCTTTGTTAGCTCGGGTTTTGATGTGGCGAGGAAGAGAAGAGGATAAGCAGGAAGCTTATGCGTTAGCAAAGGATATTTGTAAAGAAAAAGATAATGGATTGGCCTTTTTGATGTACGATAATTATGTTGGTGATCCTCTGTGGTATAAGCGAGATGTTGATATGTATATGGAGTGGTTGTTTGCTCCCCGGGTGGATGGCTTGCGCTCTCTGATAGGTAACACTTTCTCTGCCGAAAAGATCATTAGTACGACGTTTTATTGGTCTAAGGCATCTGTATGGGAACGATTTGAGTTACCGGATTTGGATGTTGATTACCGGTTCCGTAGTTGTCTTTTGGCAGAAGGTCCTGCTCTGAATAACTATTCTATTTTGAAAAACAGGAAAGCCACGGAAGAAGAGATGCCGACAGTTCGGGAAAGAACTTCTGTGATTCGGTTACCAGAATTGTATTATATCATGGCAGAATGTTGTATGACCTCCTCTGAATTGTATAATAGAGAAGAGGCTGTTGAATTATTGAATGAAATTCGGACTGCGAGAAGTATTCCGGCATCTAAGATGTTAGATGCAAACTCCTTATCGGATGCGGAAATTATAAATGAAATTTCTAAAGAGTACAGGAAAGAGTTTGTGGGAGAAGGAGTTCAATTTTATTATTATAAACGATTGGGTATAGAGAATATATCTGGTTATGGAGAGTTAATGACTAATTTGCAATATGTTATTCCTTTACCCAAATCAGAGGATAACTATTTGAAATAAACGAATGTTGAATTTAAATGATTTATATATATGTTTACTAGAAAATATACGATTAGGGGGCTTTTGATACTTGCAACCCTTACCTTGTTTTCCTGTCAAAAGGAAGGTCTTGTGGAATATCATGGGGGAGATTGTATTAGTTTCCAAAAACATTCTTCGTTTTTGTCTTTTCTGGGATATACCTCAGAGGTGGTATTGAAGGATACTTTGGCTGTAGATCTGGCCGTTGCGGGAGATAAAGCGGATTATGATCGCTATGTTTCAGCTATTGCGATTGAAGATGAGGCTGGTACAAAAGATAGTGACCGGAAAACAACAGCGAAACCTGATGAGTATCGTATTTTAGGAGGAGTTGTGAAAGCGGGTGAGATTTATGGTAAATTCGAGATAGAATTTTTAAATAGTGAGCGTTTGGCAACTGAAGATTTAAAATTGCGAATTGCGTTGCAACCTTCCGAAGATTTTGAATTAGGTTTAGCAGAAAATACGGAAATAGATTTGAGCTGGACTCGTAAATTATTACAACCGAAGACTTGGTATACTATGGCAAAATATTTTTGCTCAACGTACAGTACACGAGTTTACCAGACGATTATTACGGTTACGGGGTTGGATGAAATTCCGGATGATATGTCTCGAGAGGAGTTGCGGGTGTGGGGACGAAAATTCGGTGACTACGTGAGAAAATATGAAGAGGATAATGGGAAACCGATGCTACATGATGATGGTGTTGGAGCAGGAACAATTATTATTCCTTTATTATAGGTCTAAAATGAATGTAAGTTATGAAGAAAATTAATTGTATATATAGTTGGGCTATCTTTATGCTCGGGATTATATTTTCCTGTTCATATGATGATAAAAGTATTTCAATAGGAGAAGAGTTACCGCAAATTATTATTGATACCACCGGGGTGTCAGATGGGGGAGAAAGATTGTATGTAGTACGTGATTCAATTCTATCTATACACCCGAAGATTGTGTATGAAGGGGCTACGGATGATGATTTCGAGTATGAATGGCGTTTAGGTGTAGAATTGAGTAGTGGAAATGGAACAGGAGATTATATTGTACTTTCAACAGAAAAAGATTTAGATTGGAAAGTCGATATTTACGCAACACCAGCTTATCAGTATTATCAATTGTGGTTTCGGGTGAAGCATAAGGAAACGGGGGTTATTGCTGGGGTGCATTGGAGTCTTGGGGTGAGTGTAAACGTGTTGAAAGGGTTCCTTGTGATAGATACGGATGATGATCGGACGTGTGATTTTACGGTTATTCAGGATAGTATGTTTAATGCTATGTTGTGTCATTGGTTTACAGCAGATGGGGTAGGTGTACCTACTAAATATGACCGGAATGTTTATTCTAAAAATCATGGGTATAAATTTGATGGGATTATTAAGAATATATTTCACCAAAAGCTGTATAAAGGAACAACTCTCGTTGACTATATGCATGGTTATTCGGATAATAACCGGATTTTCAGGATGGAAACGAGTAACTTTAATATTGTTGCCGAGGGGAAAGATTTATTTTATGATCCAAGTGTGGAGTTAAATATTGATAATTATTTGGATTTTGGCCCATGGAGTAACGTGAAGGGTATTTTGATCAACGATGGGAAATTGTATCGTAGGGAAAATGAAGAGAGTGGGGCTATTGACATTCGCAGATTTGGAAATTCACAGAAACAGATTTGCCGTATTCCGGCGCAGGTATGTGGAAATGACGATATGGTCTTTTTTAGTGAGGAGGATGGAAAATTTTATTGGACGAGTGTTGTGGATTTTAATGATGAACAAGCTCCGCGGCCTTGTTATACCGTATCTGGAGCTTTATTTGATCCGAATGATATGAAGGGATATAAAAATGTGCTTGCACGGGAGTATTTCCTTTCAGAATTCCGTTTTATCCTGGAAAAGAATGGCAAGTATGTCTTTTGCACCATTAATCAATGGCAAGAACCGGGTCTGTTTTTTGACCTGTCTGATGCACCGGATATCGATAAAGCTATTTCTTTTGAGATTGCCACGTATAATAAAATTATATTTTATGCTACACCAGATAAAGTTTATGCGATTACCTATGCTAGTGATTTGCAGTATCATGAATTCTATGATCCAGTAGAACCTATTCAAGCGATCTATTTGAATCGAGGTTCGTATGATTCGTCAATGGCGAACAGGCATTATTCTTTGTTTGTTAACACGTATGATGGATCAGAAGGGAAATTGCATTTTATGCGATTTACACCATCTGGTGAAATAGATTATACCTATTATTATGCTGCTGGAATTCGTGTGTACGATGGATTCAAGAAAATTGTATGTATCGGTGGGCTCTTTTAATGAATGGTACGATATATGATGAAAGGGATTATATTTATAATATTTATAGTATTACCATACATCCTTTGTGGGCAGGGTATTCATTTTCAAGAGCTGGCCTTTAATGAAGCGATCGTAAAAGCTCGTCAAGAAAATAAATTTGTTTTATTGGATTGTTACACGAGTTGGTGTGGTCCGTGTAAGAAAATGGCCACAGAAGTCTTTACACTTAAAAAGGCGGGAGATTATTTTAATGATCGTTTCGTGTCAATTAAAGTCGACATGGAAAAAGGGGAAGGACCGGAGATTGCAAAAAGGTTTCAAGTAGGAACTTATCCAACATTTATTATTTTTAAAAGTGATGGTTCTATTGTCTCTCGTTTTTCCGGTTCGTGTGATATTGATGGTTTTATTGCTTTTGCAGAAGCTGGAATTAATAGTAAAGTTTCATATGATGAGCTGGCCAAAAAGTACGAGAGTGGTAAAATGAAGGACAACGAGATATTTACTTATATCAGAGCGTTGAGTGCTGGAGGAGAGTATAAATTAGCTGTTGAGATTGCTAATCGGCTACTTGTTTCGGCTAAAGAAAGAAGGAAGATAAGTAAAGACTACTGGTTTTTGTATGAGGACAGGGTGATTACACCTATGGAATCGGAGCATTTTGATTTTATTATACAGAATAAGAGTAAGTTTGATAAATTGATTGGGAAAGAACGGGTAGAACAGAAAATTTTTACCATTTATCGTAATTATTTGTATAACATTTCTGCTGGAAATGTTATTGGAACGAAAGTTTATGACGAGAAAGTTGTTCAGAAAATAGAAAAGGATGCTTTGCTGTTGGAAAAGAGTGTACAAACATCTCTTTTGGCTTGGTGTTCTTTTGCTCGTGCCCGGAAGAATCAAGATCCGGACCGGATGTTGGATGAGTTGGCAAAGTTTGTAGATGAGCTGCGGGCGGAAGACCTGTGGGGAATAACTTCGGCTTTTAGGGGAGGATTACATTCTGTACAAAATAAGGAAAAATTGAGAGAAGTAGGAAAAAAGGTTTTAGTTAAGGCTGCAGAAAAAGATAAACAAACTTATATTAGTAGCTATGAACTTGCCGAGGGGAATTTATAGTATGTTGTATTAAAGTAAGGGAACGGTTCAAGCGGAAAATTTCTGGTTGGACCGTTTTTTCATTCTCTACTTGTGGTCTCAGATGTTAAAATTGAGATTTGTACTTTTAAACTTTGCCGGGGCGCTCGTGTCTATTGGTCGATAAATACGACTTTTTTAAATTTTCTTTTCTGTATTTATCCCTTTTCTATGGGCATTCTAACGGATGAATATCCCAGTTCTCTGTTGGTTGGCAGACTGTTAGGCGACAGTTAGGCGCTATCGCCCGATTGTCGCCCGATTATCGCCCGCATATAGCCGCCATTTTAACAGGATATAAGTAAAAATAACATTGTCGGGACTCGGATAATGGAAAGCAATCGGGTGGCAACAGGGGAGCAACGATAAATTTTCGTGGCTACGTTGCCATAGGAATTTCCATAGATTAGGGTATATAGTTACATTTTTGATGAATTTATTCTCATGTTGCTGTTTGCTTTGTTTAAAAATGTTGTATATTTGTGACGCATATCATATTCGAGGGAGCAGTAAACCTGCTTCAATTTCAGTGGCAGGCATTTTTTTGTCTGCTGCTGTTGCCGATATTCGGTTCCGTACCCCCGTGGGGAGCATTAATGTGTCCCCAGCTTCCTCGAAGTGATATGCAACGGGTCAGGCGGGACCGTTCTTTTTGGAATACCCGTCTAAATTAATACATATTATTATGGAAGAAGATGTAAACCGTGTGTCTGCGGTAGACATGGAAGCACCCGGGCGGGTAGCCAATCAGTTATCAATTGAGGAGAAACAAAAATTGATGGAGTATTATTCGAAACAACTCGAAATGATGTATCCGATTGCGTCACCGGGAATGACGGATAAAGCGGGGCTTGTGACTCTCCAGAAAAGAAACACGAGATTGATTGAAATGTTGACATTATTCGATCGTTCGTGGGCAGATGAAATTTCGGTGATTCAAAAAGCTGTTCTGCAATATTTGGCTACCGAGGGTATTTCTAAAAAGGAGCGGTTACGGATTGTAGAAGTATGGGGCGATTGGACTACTTTTTTGTTAGATAATTCTCGCTTTCGGGTGTTGCTTGGTCGATTTTTACAATATCATCAGCGTCAAGCGTGTGAATTGAATGAGTTATTGAAAACGGAGAATATGGCGTTGAACGTGGACGGACAATCAATTAATAATCAGGATTATGGAGAATAGTGATTTTATCCCAGCATCGAATGTGTCGGAAAAATTTACAGGTGATGAATGTCTTTCCGATTCCTTAACCGAGAATCGTTTTTACCGACAAATGGTCGAGGATCTTAAAAAATGTAACGTGGATTTGGTTTCTGAAGATCCGTTGGAAACGATCTATAATTGTATTTGTCATCTCAATAATTTTTTCCGGGTACTTCGTCGTCCATGGAGTTTCGAGTGTGGAAAAATACAAAAAGCTTGTGCCTATTATGTCGCTAACGCTAAACAGTCAAAGCAAGAGAATGAGGCTGTTATTGATGCGTCAAATGGCTTTATATCTTCGATCTGTTATTTCACGGAATGGTATGATTTTATCTGTCAGATGCAACAATTCCTTTGTCATCAGGAAAAAGAACTGAAGTGGATGTTTAAGCAACAGAAGCAAAAAGTTGTCAGTAATGATAAACCTGTCATGGAAGCCACGACTTATTGTATGACCGTGGGGAATAGTGAAATCTATGGTGTGACGTACGAGCAACTCGAAGAACTTTACAAGACGGTCGGTTTATTCATCAAGCGAGAAAAAGCTCCTTTTGATTGTAATATTAAAGGGTATAACAGATATCCGATTAGTATTGATAAGAGTATAAATTTTGATGCACGTAAGGAAGTGTTTTTTGTTGAATATGGTCTTGACACGTTTGAATCCAGTTTGAATTGTATGTCGGCAGATCAATTGAAAAGGGTGGCGGATATTATTTATGAATTCTTGAAAATGTATGGAGAAAATGGAGATCGGAAGGTTTGTTGGGATGTTGCGGATTATTCTCCTGTCGTGTCTGGTCGGGAAATTTATTTTAGAGTGAATGAAGATTCCCGAGCTTCACATTTCATGACACCGCCTTATGTTCGAAAGCGTATTGATAAGGTGGAAGATCGGGGAGTAGAGATCAGTTACGATATTAATGTGAACGAATTGGAATCTGTAAATTTGTCTTTTGAAGAATTCATATCGTTTTATCGACAATTGGGGAGTTTTTTGAATTAGTGGGTTATAAAACGAGGGAGTCCAAAAAGTCATTTTTCAAACTCCCTCCCGGCTTCGCCGTACTCCCTCTATAAACAGAGGGAGAGTTGAAATACTCTCTTTTTTCGGGAAGAGTCACCAGCTCCTCCTCTGTTTATAGAGGAGGTGGCACGAAGTGACGGAGGAGTTTTTTGAATTAGTGAGTTATAAAACGAGGGAGTGATTATATTTAATCACTCCCCCGTTAATGTTATTTGTAGTACCTTATTTCTTTTTCGGCATTTGTTTCATCCGTTGTTCCTGCATCCGTTGCATATCTTCCAATTTCTGTTGGAATTTGGATTTCTTCACGGGTTTTGTTTTGGCGAGTTCTATTTGTTTCAATAATTTCTCGTCGTTTACGAATTTCCGGATAGCCCAAGTCTGAACAATCGTGATCAACGTGGCGATGAAGTAGTAGTAACTCAAACCGGATGAATAACTGTTGAAGATGAACAGGAACATGATCGGCATGATGTACATCATCGTTTGCATTCCTTTCATCTGGTCATTCTGCGGTTGGTTCTTACTATTGTACCACATGTACAAGATGTTCGTGATTGTCATTAACAAACAGAACAAGCTGACATGGTTTCCGTAGAACGGGATGGTGAAGGGCAGCGTGGCGATGGAATCGTATGATGCCAAGTCGGTGGCCCACAGGAAACTCTTCTGGCGCAGTTCGATGGCTCCGGGGAAGAAGTAGAAGAGGGCGATCAAGATCGGCATCTGCAAAAGCATCGGTAAACATCCTCCCATGGGGTTCACTCCTGCCTTTTTGTACAATTTCATGACAGCTTGCTGGCGTTCCATGGCCTTATCGGCAGGGATTTTCTTGTTGATCTCGTCAATTTGCGGTTTCAAAACTCGCATCTTGGCCTGTGACATATACGATTTGTAAGTCAGCGGGAAAAGAACAAGTTTAATGATCAGGGTTAATAGTAAAATGATAAGACCGTAGTTCAAGGTCACGTGCGATTCCAAGAAGTTGAAGATTGGAATTACGACGTAACGGTTAAACCAAGCGATCCATTTCCAACCCAAGTTAATCAACTGGGGAAGTTCAATATCTTTGCCGTATTCTCTCAAGACCGGATAGGAGTTCGGACCGAAAAAGAAACGCATATCGTATTTTTCAATGGCTTTCCCGGAGTAAGGTAGTGAAATTTCAGCATCTGCCGTTTTCAAAAAGCCCGGGTTCGTGTTGTTGGCCGTGGAGACCAACACGTTCGGGAATGACTCTTTTGCGATAAGTACGGAGGAAAAGAACTGTTGTTTGTAAGCCACCCATTTCACGCTCGTAGGCAAGTCTACTTTCTCGTCTCCAGTCAGGGAAAGATGTTCTACATCATTGTTTGAGAAGTTGTAGTACACCCCGGTATAGCGGCTTTCAAAGTCTCTACTTTTTTCAAGTTGAGGCATATCCACTCCCCAGTATAGCGTGAGAAAGTTCGTGTTCGAGGCAATAACGTCATTCAGATTGTACGTGTTGATGTTGAAATCAACCATGTAAGAATCCGGGGCTAATTTGTACTCGAATTCTAGGTATTTATTTTCGTCCACGTAAGCACGCATCGTAAGCACTTGTTCGGCCGCCTCGGCATTCAGTTCTTTTTGACTCGTGTTTGGAACGAAAACCAGATCTGCCGTGTTGATTTGCTTGTTCCGGGCGTAGAAGTTCAGGCCCATGGAACTTTTGTGGTCTTTCCACAGAATCAGCGGGAGAGAGTCGTGTGTGCGGTATCCTTTTAGATCAACATAGTCAATGCATCCCCCTTTGGTGTTGATGTGTAATTTAATTTTATTATTTTCCAGGGTGTATTGTTCTACCGGCAGAGAATCTTGTTTGAAAATGGCCTCTGTTCCGGCTTGCAGTGCTTCTGTATTTTGTTGTTGTGCTGCAAAATCTGCCTGACGTTCTTTCTCCAATGCAGCGGCCCGTTGGGCTTCAACCCGTGCAATGGAGTCCCGGACATGCATGGCTTTCAGTTCCTCTTTGGAAGGACTCATGAAATAAGAGTAGCCGATTAGTATGAGCGCAATGACTACTAAACCGGTTATTGTATTTCTATCCATATTTTAGTTTTAGGTTTTTAATTTTTAACTGTTATCTTTTAGTTTTTATCTTTTAACTTTTATGATAGACAGGCTTTCACAAACGCCACGAATAGAGGGTGCGGGTTTGTTACCGTACTCTTGTATTCGGGGTGGAACTGTGTACCCACGAACCATTTATGGGTCGGGATTTCCACGATCTCAGTTAATCCCGTGTCCGGATTAACTCCTGTCGTGATCATACCGGCTTGTTCGAATTGTTCGGTGTATTTGCCGTTGAATTCATAACGATGGCGGTGTCTTTCCTCAATATCTTTTGTCCCGTAGGCCTCAATAGCTTTAGACCCTTCTTTCAACACACATTTGTATGCTCCCAGACGCATGGTTCCCCCTTTGTCTGTAACTTCTTTCTGAGACTCCATCAAGTCGATGACCGGGTATTTGGTTTTCGGGGCCATTTCCGTGGAATCGGCTCCGTCCAAGTGCAGCACGTTACGAGCATATTCGATAACGGCCATTTGCATTCCTAGGCATATTCCCAGGAAAGGGATATTGTTGGTACGGGCATATTCGATAGCAAGAAGTTTTCCTTCAATTCCTCGTTGTCCGAATCCGGGAGCCACGAGAATACCGTCAACATCTTTGAATATGTCACACACGTTTTCCACGTTGATGTCGTGCGCACTGTGTACCCATTTAATATTTACCTTACAATCGTTAGCCGCTCCGGCGTGGATAAATGATTCCACGATAGATTTATAGGCATCGTGTAACTCTACGTATTTCCCGACGAGGGCGATGGTGACTTTGCGATTATAGTTTTTGAATTTGTACAGGAAACGTTCCCATGATTCCAAGTCCGGTTCGTGTTTTAAAGGTAATCCAAGCTGGGAAAGAACGATTTCATCCAGTTTTTCTTCCCGCATTTTGATCGGTACCTTGTAAATCGTGTCAACGTCTATGGATTGGATAACGGCTTTCGGGTCAACATTACAGAAAAGAGCAACTTTTCTTCTCAGATCAGAACCCAGTTCATGTTCGGTGCGCAACACGATGATGTCCGGCTGTACCCCGTTTTCGAGAAGGGCTTTAACCGAGTGCTGCGTGGGTTTGGTTTTCAACTCGCCTGAGGCACTCAGGTAGGGAACCAAAGTCAAATGGATGAACACGGATTTTTCGCCCAGCTCCCAGCGTAACTGGCGAACGGCCTCGATGAACGGTAAGGATTCAATGTCTCCTACCGTACCCCCGATTTCCGTGATTACCACGTCGTAATCCCCTTTTGCCCCGAGGAGTTTTATATTTCGTTTGATTTCATCCGTGATATGCGGGATGATTTGTACTGTTTTGCCTAGATAATCACCGCGACGTTCTTTCGTGATCACGTTTTGATAGATACGCCCTGTCGTGATGTTGTTCGCCTGGGACGTCGGGATATTCGTGAACCTTTCATAGTGTCCCAAGTCCAGATCGGTTTCTGCCCCGTCATTGGTCACGTAACATTCGCCGTGTTCATAAGGATTCAAGGTTCCGGGATCGACATTGATATACGGGTCCAATTTCTGGTTTGCAACTTTATAACCTCTTGATTGAAGCAGTTTTGCTAATGAGGAAGCAATAATTCCTTTTCCTAAAGAAGAAGCAACTCCACCCGTAACGAAAACATATTTTGTTGACACGATATAAATATTTTATAGTTATTTCTATATTATACATCCAACGGTTTGAAAATACTTGAACTTTTTGTTATTCAATGAATAACAATCAAATGGAACAAGTATGTTGAAACTTAACGACAAAAGTAAGAAAAAATATCATACAAACATAAAAAGAGGCACTTTTGAAATGCCTCTTTTTGTGTTTGATGGTCTCAACTTAAATCATGCCATCGATGAGTCTCAGTTTTTCTTGCATCAATGCCAGTTTGTGGCGAGCGCTCTCGATCTTGTTGGAAAATTCTTTGACCAGACTCTCGGAATTACTTGATTTGGAGAAGAATCCAATATTGTTTTCCCAAGCGTGAAGGTCTGTTTCCAGTTGCTTGATCTTGTTGACTAATTTTTCTCTTTCTTGAATGATCTTGCTGTCCTTGTCATCACTGTTGTCGAACGTGTTGATTTTGGACTTGAATCGTTCGATGTTTTTCTCGAATTCGTCGATGTCAAGCTGATCAAAGTGATCGTTGATTAGTTTACGGAATTCGTTTTGAACGGTTTCTTTTTCTTTGATCGGAACAAATCCGATTTCAGCCCAGCGGGTTTGGAAGGCTTTCAATGCTTCGATGTCATCATCGTTATTACCGGTCAATTTGAAATTGCGTACTTCTTCGATCAGTTCTCGTTTCAGTTCAAGATTCTTTTCCTGATCGGAAGAGACATGTTTGAATTGAGCTGATTTTCGATCAAAGAAATGGTCACAGGCAGACCGGAAACGGTTCCATATCTTGTTGGATACTTTTTTGGATACGGGGCCGATTGTTTTCCATTCTTTTTGGTACTCGATGATTTTCTTCGTGGTCGTAGCCCAATCCGTACTATCCTTTAACGCTTCGACTTTCTCGCAAAGTTCTATTTTCTTGGTCAGGTTTTTATTCTGCAAGGTCTGTATTTCCTGGAAGTATTGACGTTTTCTCTCGAAGAAAGCATCGCAAGCAGCCCGGTAACGTTTATACAGGCGATTACGCTCCTTGATCGGAATTGTCCCGGCATGTTTCCATTCGGTTTGCAGGGCAAGAACGGTATCCGTGGCCACGTTCCATTCGGAGAGTTTTTCGAAGGAAACAGATGCGTAATTTTCCAGTTTCACGCAAATCTCTTCTTTGATTTTCAAGTTGTTGTCCTGTTCTTCCCGGAGGTTATCGAAGAAACGGTGGTAAGCGCTGTTGATCTTGTCCGTCACTTCTTTGAATCGGTTCCAGGTTTCTTCTTGAACTTCTTTGGCAACCGGTCCGATCTCTTTCCATTGCGAATGGAGTGATTGCAGTTGTCGAAAGGCATTCCCGATGTTATTGTCTTCGAGTAAAGCGTTGGCTTGTTCAATCAAGGCATTCTTGGCATCTAGGTTTTTTTTCAGATCAAGATCCCGCAACTCCTTGTTAATTTTGATATAATTGAAGAAGTTCTCCACGTGATGGTGATATGTTTCCAGCAAATCACTTGCTTGAGCTTGCGGAACCATACCCGTGTTTCTCCATCTGTCTTGCAAATTTCTGAAATCTTGGTATGTTTTGTTCAGTGATTCCTCGTGTTGAATCAGATCTTTTAACTCCTCGATAATCTGGAGTTTTTCTTTCAAGTTCTGTTCTTTCTCGCCTTCCAGCTTTTTGTAATATTCCGATTTTTTCTCCCGGTAGGTTCTATACACGCTATAAAAGCGTTCCTTGGAATTGTCCTGATAGTCGAATGTCTCGGCCGGACTCCCGTCTTTGGTAAAATCGGCTAATGCTTTATCGTATTCTTTTTGGTACTGGGCCTCGAAAACTTGGGGTAGGGAATCCAGCACCTTCAGGCGTTGCACGGGGAAATCGTCGATTAAAGACTTCATGTGAGAAATAATCTCGTCCGTGTTAAAACTGGAGAAATCCCATGCCGGAACTTCCTTTTCGGGGGCTTTCTCTATCGGTGTAGGTTGACCCTGAACTGAAACCTCTTCTTGTGTTTCATCATTTAAAGTATCCGGAGAAATTGGCTCGTTGTTATTCAACTCTTCGGCTTGTTGTAAGTTTTCTTGCTCCATAACTGTTCGTATTTTTACGCATTCAACTCACGAAATTAATGATTAATTCTGATAATGCCAATTTATAATGAGTAAAAAAAGCGAGAGGAAGTTCTTTTTGGATTTCAATTGTAAAGCACGTATCTTTGACATTTATAATTGATGCTTATGTTTTCGTATATTCTGTATGGTTTTGTATGGTTGATTAGTTTTCTTCCGTTCCGGGTCCTCTATCTGGTGGCGGATTTGAACTATTTGTTGCTTTACTACGTGATTCATTATCGGCGTAAGGTTGTGAGGACGAATTTATGTAATTCTTTCCCGGAGAAAAGCTTGCGGGAGATCAAGGCGATTGAACGGAAATATTACAAGCATTTGGCTGATTTGTCTATCGAATTATATAAACTGTGGCATATGTCCGAGGGTTCGATCCGGAAACGTTGTGTGTTTAAAAACACGGAGTTACCGCAGTCGTATTTTGACGAGGGAAAGAGCGTGATCGGGGTGTTAGGGCATTATGGTAACTGGGAGTGGATGTCTTCATACAGTTTGTGGGAAACAGGTGCGGATTTTCTGGCCTTGTATAAACCGATTCGTGATAAAGTGACGGATCGCATGATGAAACAAATCCGTTCAAGGTTCGGGGCGGTACTCGTGGCAAAGGATGACACGTTAAGGGTTATCGCTCGTTACCGTTCGGAGAGTCGTTTGTTTCTGGCTGGTTTTATCGGTGATCAGACTCCTAACGGGCGTAATTTGAATTTCTGGACGCGCTTTTTAAATCAAGATACCCCGGTTCTACTCGGTACGGAACGGATAGCCCGGAAGTATAATATTCCGGTGGTTTCGGTGCGTATGCGTAAGGTGAAACGTGGGTATTACGAGGTCGAGTTCGTGGATGTGTGTGCCAACCCGTCCGAGTTACCCCAAGGGAAGTTGACGGAAATGCATACTCGATTGTTGGAATCTTTTATACAAGAAGAGCCGGAGTTTTGGTTGTGGTCGCATAAAAGATGGAAACATAAGAGAGTTGAAAACTAAAAGCTAAAAGTTAAAAACTAAAGGAAATTTAAAGTAGGGAATCAAAAAGCGTTGTCCTTGTGCGATGGAAATCTAAAATCATAAATCTAAAATTAGAATGGCGAAACGGGTAGCTGTTATTATATTGAATTGGAACGGGGAGAAGTTATTACGGGAGTTTTTACCTTCGGTCGTGAAGAACACGAATACAGATTTGGGGCGTGTCGTCGTGGTGGATAACCATTCGACGGATGGTTCCTGGATATGTCTGGAACAAGAGTTTCCGGACGTGGAACGGGTGCTGTTCGAGGATAATTTCGGATTCGCCGGGGGATATAACCGGGCAATCGAGATGATCGAGGCGGAATACGTGGTTCTTTTAAATAGTGACGTGGAGGTCGCTCCCGGTTGGTTGGAACCGTTGGTCGCCGTGTTGGACCGGGACGAGAGGGTGGCGGCCGTGCAGCCGAAGATATTAGCGTACCGGGATAAAAAGAAGTTCGAGTACGCCGGAGCAGCCGGGGGATATATTGATTATTTAGGATTCCCGTTTTGCCGCGGGCGTGTGATGGATACCACGGAGCAGGATGATGGGCAGTATGATGATGAGGTCGATGTTTTTTGGGCAACGGGGGCCTCTCTATGTATTCGGCGGGACGTGTACCGTGCGACCGGAGGGTTGGACGAGGCTTTTTTCGCGCACATGGAAGAGATTGATCTTTGCTGGCGATTGAAAAATGGAGGGTATACTTTAAAGGTGGTTCCTTCTTCTGTCGTCTACCATTTGGGGGGAGGCTCGTTGCCGATGAATCATCCGAAAAAATTGTTTTTGAATTACCGGAATAATTTATTGATGTTGCATAAGAATCTGTGTGCTAAACAGCGTAAGAAAATCTTTTTTGCACGAGTTTTGCTGGACACGATGGCGGGAGGGCTTTTCCTGCTGAAAGGTCAATGGTCCAACACCCGTTCGGTAATCCGGGCATACAAGGCTTTCCGGGAGATGAGAAAAGCCTATCCGGTTCCTGAAAGTTCCATGAGTCTTTCGGGAATATATCCCCGGAGTATCGTGTTGGATTATTTCTTGCGGGGTAAAAAGAAGTTCTCGGATTTAAATTTTAAATGATGGTAAATAAACCTTTGACATAAAATGTTGTCATAGGGGTGTAGGCTTTAACGATATGATTAGAAAGCATGAACGAGATAAGTGATGAAGATATTGTAAGAATGTTTCATTCCGGAAATGGAGAGGAAAAAGCTTTTCGGTTACTTGTAGGAAAGTATAGCGAGAGGCTTTACTGGCATATCCGTAAAATCGTGATAGGGCATGAAGATAGCGACGATGTGTTGCAGAATACCTTTATCAAGATTTGGAAGGGGTTGAGGGAGTTTCGTTACGAGGCGAAATTGTTTACATGGATGTACCGGGTGGCGACGAATGAGGCGATTAATTTTTTGAGCGAAAAACGTCGGAAGACTTATGGAAACTCGCAGGAGATTACTCCCATGCTGGAAAATCAGTTGGAAAGTGATCGTTTTTTCTGTGGGGATTCGATCCAGCGGGAATTGCAGAAAGCCGTGTTGAAATTGCCGGAGCGTCAACGTCTGGTATTTAATATGAAGTATTTTGATGACATGAAATATGAGGATATTGCCGAGGTACTGGATGTCGCCGTGGGAACGCTGAAGGCAACTTATCACAATGCGGTAAAGAAAATAGAGGAAAGTTTGAAGATTTCGGATACTTTACCCTCGTTCGAATAGTTATTGGATAATAGAAAATGGAAGGTTATGGATAATTTGGATGAGAAATATAAATCAAAGAACCCGTTCTCGGTGCCTGATCGTTATTTTGACACGTTGGGCGACCGGGTGATGGACCGGATAAAGGATGAGGAAGGGAAGACACGGGAAACGAGTTCGTTTCAGACGTTAAAACCTTATCTCGGTTTAGCGGGATTATTCGCTTTCGCAATGATCGTCATACAGTTGCTGGTCCCTAATCTGGTGGATGAAAATCGGATGTTGTCAAAAAATGGAGAGCAGGCGAACATGACGGCACAAGCAGAGGATGAGAATATTTTCGATGCGGATTTTAACCCATCTCGTGAAGAGATCATCGAGTATCTGTCACAAGAGACTGATCCGATTGAGTTTTTATACGCGGAGCGTAGGTAGAATTGAATGTACAAGCAAGATATATGAAAAAGATAAGTTTGATTATATTGATGGTCGGGTTTGGTTTTTCTTTATTTGCCCAAAGCGGGAAATTGAGTGAAGACAAACGGAAAGAGTTCGAGGCTCAAAAAGTAGCCTTTTTTACTCAAGAGATGGATTTGACCCCGGAAGAGGCCACTAAGTTCTGGCCTTTATATAACGAGATGCAGCAGAAAATTCGTGTCGAGAATGATAAAATACGAGATTTGACCTGTCGGAAAGATAAAAAAGAGGTCCCGGAAGTGACGGAACAACAAGCTTTGAAGAATTTGGAGATCATGTTATCTGCCGAACAGGCTGTACGAGATATTAAGAAAGAATATATCGAGAAGTTGACTAAGGCTCTGTCCGCCAAGAAAGTGTGGATGATGATTGAGGCCGAGCAGAAATTCCATCATCAATTGTGGAAGAAGATGGGGAAATATCCTGCACCCGCGCAGAAATAGTCGATCAAGTGGGGAAATTCGTGGCTGAACGTGAAAAAAAAGAAAAAAATCACGCCAAAAGCTTGCAAGAACAATAAAAAGCACTACTTTTGTCAGCGCAATTGGAGAGATGGGTGAGTGGCTGAAACCAACAGTTTGCTAAACTGTCGTACGGGATACTGTACCGGGGGTTCGAATCCCCCTCTCTCCGCCACCAATTTTGAAGCTCATTTTCGGGGCGTAGCGCAGTCCGGTAGCGCATCTGCTTTGGGAGCAGAGGGTCGCAGGTTCGAATCCTGTCACCCCGACAGATAGACAGCCACGAGAGTGACTGTTTTTTTATGTCTTTAATTCTTGTTTTCCTGTATTTTCCTTAGTTCTATTATGTCGTACAAGTCTTTTGGACGTCCAGCCTTGATCTTGCTATTAATTAAATCATTAAATGCGATTACCTCGTAAGAGAAGGTTTGACCGTTTATCGTGTTTGTTGCCGTGAGTCTTTGCTCGTAACATTCGGAGAAACTTCTGCCAGGATTAAAGGATGTGATCAATTCAATGTCGATGACTGGACTGATCTTGATAGATATGTTCTGTTGGCCTCGTTTCACGTCCTCTGGGAAATCATCAAATTCGTAACCAAGTTCATTCAAGGCCTCTCGTAAGGCCACGAGGTTTGAAGGTGTCGTGTCTATCCAAAAATCCACATCAGCCGAATGGCGTTGATAACCGTAAAAGTTTACAGCACCCCCACCGACCATTAACATCTCCACGTTGTGCTTTTGGGCTAGGGATATGAACATCCATACATCTTCATCGAAATCGAGACTCATACCTTGCGTTCTAGGATAAAGTTATTACTATGCTTTTCTCGCTTGGTTTGAAACTTGTTAATCTCCACCATTAAACGCAAGAAGAACAGGAACCTCTCGTTAGGGGTTCTCTCCCTAGCTTCTTTGTCTCGTCTAGCTTGGCTTTCAGCCTTTGTTTCAAACCGTATTTCCATGCTTCTCGTGTTGATTGATATACAAAGTTACAAAATATTCTGGTTCGTGGTGATCATCATGTTTGAAAATGTACCTTATTTCTATAAACACACACTCTACTTTCTATTCTCTGTCAATAGACAGCCACGAGAGTGACTGTTTTTTTATTTGAATAAAATACCTATCTTTGTCCTTATAAATTTAATACTTACACGAATGAAGATGTCTAAATAAACAAGTCGGTTGTAAAACCGGTAAAGTCTCCAAAGTCTACGTGATAGGAGCAGCGGGTTTTATTAATTGTTTTATGTGCAGCATACAATTGTCTTGAAGTTGTAGTGTGCCGACTTTTAATTTAGGAATCATGTGTACCATCCAAAGTATTCATTTGTTATTCCGAACAGGTTACGTGAAAACAAGTTTTTAAAAGAACTTGTGAGAGATTCGTGTACATGTTTCCGCCCGAAATAAGTCAATCCGGTATTCATTTTTTTTATTTGAAGTTTTATGAGTGAGATTATAGTGAAACAGGTTATGTATAGCCATGCAGATAAGGAACTTTTGTTTCAGAATATTAGTTTTCGGGTTCCGGACGGGAGTAAGGTTGCATTGATCGGGAATAATGGTTCGGGGAAGTCAACGCTGTTGCGGATGATTGCGGGTGATTTGCAACCCGTATCGGGAGAGATCATTGTCTCGGAGAAGCCTTATTATATCCCGCAGCACATGGGACAATTCGATTCGTGGACCGTGGCTGAGGCATTGCAGGTGGAGCGGAAAATAGAAGCATTGCACGCGATACTTGGCGGGAGTGTTGATGTAGAGTCTTTCACGATTCTAGGAGATGACTGGGATATAGAGGAGCGGAGTCGTTCGGCGTTGGAGTATTGGGGATTACTGAACGTGAAACTTGATCAAAAGATGTCTTCGCTGAGTGGGGGAGAGAAAACGAAGGTTTTTCTGGCAGGGATTCAAGTACATTCACCGGGGGTGATTTTGTTGGACGAACCGACGAATCATTTGGATAGAGGGAGTCGAGAGAAATTGTATGATTTGATTTGTCGGGGAAGTGCAACCGTACTCGTGGTGAGTCATGACCGGATATTGTTGAATTTACTGTCGACGATGTTGGAGTTGGAACGTAAAGGGATAGTGCTTTATGGTGGAAATTATGATTTTTATAAAGAGCAGAAAGAGATACATTTGAATGCACTGCGTGAGCAGGTCGAGGAGAAACAGAAAGAGCTACGGCTGGCTAAAAAGATTGCCAAGGATGCGGCAGAACGACAGCAGAAACGGGAAGTTCGGGGAGAAAAGCAAAGTTTGAAGAAAGGAATTCCCCGGATTATGATGAATACGTTAAAGAATAAGGCGGAAAAGAGTACTTCCCATTTGAGAGATGTGCATGAGGGAAAAATAGATGCGATTTCCATGACTCTTTCGGAAAGCCGGGCGGCCTTGCCGGGTGTGGAACAAATGAAAGTAGATTTCAACCCGTCGCGATTACACGAGGGAAAAACCTTGGTCACGGCTCGTGGCGTTAATTTCAGCTATGGCATGGAATTATTGTGGGAACAGGCGCTTTGTTTCGAGATCAAGAGCGGAGAACGTGTCGGTCTGGATGGAAAAAACGGTTCGGGAAAGACGACGTTATTAAAATTACTACTCGGACAATTGGAGCCGACGGAAGGCGTGTTGAACCGGGTGGATTTTAAATATGTGTACGTGGACCAGGAGTGTTCTTTGTTGCGGGACAATTTGACGGTCTATGAGCAGGCAGAATGTTTTAACGAGCAGAATATCCCGGAGCATGAGTTGAAGATGCGATTGAATCGTTTCTTGTTTCCCCGGGAGGTCTGGGATAAACCTTGTTGTAAATTAAGTGGAGGAGAGCGGATGCGTCTCGTGTTGTGCTGTCTGATGATCGGTAATAACACGCCTGACGTATTTGTGTTGGATGAACCTACGAATAATCTGGATATATTGAATATTGAAATTATAACTTCGACCATTAAGGATTATCGGGGAACAGTGATTGCTGTCTCGCATGACCGGAGTTTTATGAATGAAATTGGAGTGAGTAGGTATATAGAAGTATAAATTTCCAATTGTATCGGGGGAAATATTGACTAGGTTCTCGTATTTTGTTTTATTGTCATAAACCTCTTTTGAACTTTATCAATATTCGCCCCGATTATTCCTTTTTGTATTTTTCAAATGTCCTATTGATTGATCTCTTTCAGTAGCTCCCGGACGGCTTGTTCCAATTGTTGGTCTATTCCTTGCAGGAGTTTGTTCGGGTCATTTTCAACACGGGTGTCAGGTTCCAGTTGCTGGTGTTCTAGGTATTGGCCGTTGTTTGCCTTGATACCCATTTGTGGGATGCCGAACACCAACGTCGGGTCTTGCTGTGTTTCCCACCACACGAGTGTCATCGTGCCGGGGATGGGCATTCCGATGATTTTTCCTAGGCCTAGAGTCCTGTACCCGTATGGAAATCCATGACCATCGCTATAATTCCCCTCGTTGACTAATAAGATAGAAGGTTTGCTCCATTTGTTGAACGGTTCTACACAAACGTGTTGTCCGCGGGGAGAGATGTCCATGTATTTTTTGCCGCTGAATAGCGTGAGCAGGTCTTCATGTAGCCAACCGCCCGTGTTAAAACGGGTGTCTACGATGATTGCCTCTTTATTCCGGTTCATCCCGAGCGCTTCGGAAAAGACTCTGCGGAAACTGGGGGTGTTCATGGCTTCGACATGCACATAACCGATGCGTCCGTTCGAGAGGCTGTCGACGATGGAACGGCGTTGTGCAATCCAACGGTTGTAACGTAAGGCATGGTCGGAGGCGATCGGTTTGACGAACACGTTCCATTCATTGCGGGTGGAAGGATCGTAAAGAGTTAGTAGGGTACGTTCCCCGACAGTTCGGTTTAACAGATGTTGCCAATCTTGTCCTTTTCGTATGGGTTTATTATTTATCCTTAGGATGATAACGCCCGGTTTTACCCCTTTTTGCGGGAGATCCAAAGGACCTTGGTGTAATATTTCGGTTATTTTCACGCCATCTTCTTGAAACTTCTCGTCAAAGAAAGCCCCCAGTTTTCCTGTGATATTGTTTTCTTGTCGGGTATATCGGGTTCCGGTGTGCGATACGTTTAGTTCTCCCAACATTTCGCTCAACATTTCACTGAAATCGTAATTATTATTGATATGAGGCAAGAAACGTTGGTAGGTGTCATGATAATATTGCCAATCCGTGTTGTTCATATTCGGGTCGTAGAGTTTATCTGCCATCTGTTTCCAGATGTGTTCGAATATGTAATGCCGTTCTTCTCCGGGGCGCCAGTTGAAGTCTGCATTATAAGTAACGGGTCTGTTTTGCCCGGAATTGAGATCCAGAACTTGGATGCGCCCTCGTGACAGAATGAATAGTTTATGACTTGCCTCGTGAGGAATAAGTTGCCCACCTCCGTTTTTGAGGCAGAGGCGAGTACTCTGTTCTTGTAGGTCTTGAACCCAAAGGTCATATCCTTCCTCCGACCGGGCCGAGTAGTACAGTTTTTTACCATCAGGAGTAAGATAGAAATCTCCTACTGATGATGCACTCCACGTCAGGCGAAGAAGGCGGTCGGATAGATGCTCCAGCTCGAAGGGTGCGTTTTTGTCTTTTAGGGTATCTTGTCCGTAAAATTCCCGTTCTTCCTTCGTTTTCTTCCAGTTATTCCATTCCGTGGAGTTTAGGAAAAGGATGTAAAGATCGCTATTTGTTCCCCAACTTCCGTGATTCCGGTACCCGTTATAATCCGAACGATAGATAATTGCGTTTCCTTTCATCGCCCATTTGGGGGTATTGTCGTTGTATGCACTCCGGGTTAGATTGATCGGAGGTCGGGTTTCAGAGATGGGAAGTAAGGCCAAGTCGGAATTGTTCCACCCCCCGTTTTCAAAAAAACTGGCAAGAATGTGTTTGCTATCGGGGGACCAGCAATAATATTGGTCTCCGTCAACGTAAGAATAGTTGTACTTCCCGTCGAGTATGGTAATGGATTTGTTTGTTTGCAAGTTCAGTACTTTCAGTGTGGTACGGTTCTCGATGTAAGCGATGTATTTCCCATCCGGAGAATACTGGGGTTGGAAACAGGGAGCCTCTTTTGAATGGGTGAGTTGTTTCTCTTCCCAGCTCGTGGCATACGTGAATGCGTTGTCCTTGGGATTGGTTAGCGTGGAACAGAAAATATTCCAAATGCCATCTCTCTCGGCGGCATAGACAATGGAACGTCCGTCCGGGCTGAAATCTATTTGCCTCTCTTGGGAGGGCGTGTTCGTTATACAACGGGTGGTTGAATAATCAACAGAGGTAACAAATAGGTCTCCTCGTTGTATGAATGCAATCTCTTTCCCTTTGGGCGAAACTGCAATTTCTTGCGCTCCTGTCGTGAAATTTTTTAATATCTCCCGTGATTCTACTTGATCCGTCAGGATGGAGATATTTATTTTGCGAGCTTTTTCGCCTTCCCGGATGGTGTATATTTCTCCGTCAAAGGAGTAACAAAGCGTGCCGTCTACAGCGATAGAGAGCGATCGGACAGGATTTTTCGCGTGGAAGGTGATCTGGATAGTTGTGTCCGGATGTTGTAACGACATTTTCCAAATGTTGAAATCACCGGATTGTTCTGAAAGATAATAAACATCTTGTTCGTCAGGAGAAAATACGGGTTCTCGGTTTTCTCCTTTAAAGGAAGATAGCTTGCGTGTCTTCCGTTCTTTCTTGTTGTAGATCCAGATGTCTCTGGCGATAGATGAGGTGTGATGTTTTCTCCATGCATCTTCGTAACCTTTATAATCATGATAGAGAAACAAATTGTCGGTTTGGTTGACTGAAACGTTGTTCACGGGAAGAGAGATAATACGTTCTATCCGGCCGCCTTTTGCCGGGACACGATATAGTTGTTGCATGTTCGGGAACGGAAATTGTCCGTATTCTTTGTCAAAGCCGTTGGATGCCGTGAAATAGACTGATTCCCCGTCCGGGCTAAAACAACAGGGAATTTCCGAGCCAGATTGAAAAGTAAGTTGGGAAGGGGTTCCCCCAAGTGCGGGCATGATATAAATGTCTTGACTTCCTTCCCGGTCAGATTGAAAAGCGATCTGTTTGCCGTCTGGGGACCATATCGGATGCGAGTCATATCCGGGGTGGGTGGTTAATTGTTTGGCCAGCCCTCCTGAGATGCTGACCGTGTAAATGTCACCTTTGTACGAGAATGCGATGGTCTGACCGTTTGGAGAAATGGCCGGGTAGCGTATCCATAAAGGATGTTGCGATGTTCCGAGAGTAGGGAGAATACAAGATAGCAAAGCTACCAGTAAAAGGAATAATGGTTTTATCATATCGGAAATGTTTTATTCTGAGAATATAATAATTGCATTTGTGTTGTGTTTAGACGTGGCGATGGATAGCTCTCCTGCCCGATAGTACCGGTTGTTGCCTTTGTAGGAACCGTCTGCGTATTTCAGGTTCATTCCCCAAGGATCGTTAACCTCCATCCATACCGTGCCATCCACGATTTTGTAGCCTTTAACGACAAGAAAATGCCCGATAGTTCCGTTATAGAATTTATGGATATGGTATTCTGAGTTTCCATTCTTATCGAATGTCACGTATTGCATATCAAGACAAATAATGATAATATGCCCGTTCTTTAGCTCGTTCGTGATTTGCGTGACGAATTTATCTTCTATTGTCTCCAAGGTTATCATGGAGGTCGTGATGCCGTGGTGGTTCAAATAGGCTTGCACGTCTTGAGGGTACCAGGGAATGGAGCCGTCGATGGTACTTTTCGGGAATTCGTTTCTTGCTTCTTCAACCGAGTAGGGGAAAGAAGGATCGGTCCATAAAGCGGCCATAACCGCACATGTCGGTCCGCAGTTGTCGTTGGAATATGGTCCCGTGTCGTGTTGTTGGAGGTAATAGCCGTTCGAGGAATTACCGTTATTGGAATGCTCCTCCGCTATAAAATAGCCGAGTCCCCAGGGGATAGAATGGTCGTTGTTGGTAATCGTCACCTTCCATTGGGACTGGTCGGTTTTGTTGCCGGCTGTTATGGTGTAGGTAACGGTAGATTTGAAGTCCTGTTTACTGTTTCCGCTGATTTGTTCTTGATTGTTAACCGTGGCCGTTGCTCCTTCGGAAAGGGTGAATCGGGGGCAGAGATTGGTACCGCTTTTGATTGAAACCGGGACCTGCAAATAGATCGTTTTGTTGTCGGTGTCGATAATCCCTTCTCCCGAATAACCGTTGACGGAGAAGGTGAGCATATCGGTTCCTGATAAATCTTGAGTCTCGTTATCATCTTTATCTTGACAGGCAGAAAAGAGAAATGCTGCCGTGATGAAACATAGGAAATATAAAGTATTCTTTTTCATGGGATGATTTGTTAGATCAAGTCGTTACGGATGTGTCAAGAATTCCCGGGAAGTGATTTTGTACTTCCCGGGAACCTGTAATTGATGCTTTGTTTATACCGTCATCTTTGATGCCGATAACCACAATTTCGAGTGAAAGTTTATTCTCTGGAATATCCCGGATTCTGTTGCATATCCGGATTCATTTGGAATTGTTCTTTGGGGATAGGCAATATACACTTTGTGTAATCCCAGTTGATTTCTTCCGGGATCCCGTCTAAATGCCAACCACCTTTACGGATAATTGTCTGATTGTTACGTAGAGCATCGAAATAACGATGTCCTTCTCCAACCAGTTCTTTCCTGCGTTCTTTCAGGACTCTGTCCAGTGTAAATTCAGCATCGCTGACAGATTTATCCGGGTTGGCACGTGAAACGATGTCGTTTAGATAGCTTAATGCCGGACTTCTGTATTCGCCTCCCGCTTTCAGTCCGGCTTCTGCTGCAATCAAATATACTTCAGAGAGCCGGAATACCATGTAATTGTTTTCAACGGAAGGAACGCCGTAAGAGGTGCCGGGATATTTCATTAGCCAGTAACGGATATTTTGTTCTATCTCTTGCCCGTTATAAACTTGATCGAGTAATTGGCAGCGTATGTCATCCGGGTCTTCGGCCATGAGATCCACGAAATCTTTCGTTGCAACGATGTCCGCGTATCCCCACCAGTGCATACTGTATGCGAGTCCATCACGGCCCGGGTTATCCGAGGCGGAAAAAGCGATTTCGAACAGTGATTCGCTACCGAATTTGTTGTTTAATGCGAATTGAGCGGCATAGTTGTTCCGGGGGGCCAAATAGTATTGTCGATTTTTTTCTAGTTCCGTGATCAAGTCTTGCGCCGTTTCGAAGGCCTCCTTGTTTTGTTCGCGATATAAATATACCCGGGCTAACAGGGCTTGTGCCGCGTAGGCATTGATCTGTCCATTGTTTTTCTCGGAAGAAAGCAAGGGAATCGCTTGCTTCAATTGTTTGATAATAAAATCATAACATTCGACGACAGTATTACGGATGGGTTGTTCCGTTAAGGAAATTGCGTGATCCAGAATAGGAACTCCCCAAGAAGCTCCTTGATCTTTTGCATACGGGTAGCCGTGGGTGCGTAATAGGTCGAAATGTGCTAGGGCGCGAATCGCTATAGCCTGCCCTTTGTAATCGTTCAATTGGTCCGGGTCGCTTTGGGCATCGGTAATTTTGTTATTATCGATAGCTTGGATGATATTGCTGGCATTACGAATCGTGTACCACGGACGTCCCCAGAGCCCTCCGTTCCCTGTCGATTGGGTTGATTGGTCGAAAGTATACATGGTGTAGGGCGTTCTTCCTGAAATGTACAGGCATTGCATATCGTCTCCCTTTACTTCTCCGTAAAAATAGAGCGAGGCTGCATAATAGTATTGAGAAGCCATGAGTGCGTAGAGACCGTTAACAGCCGTTTGAGTTTCAGCAATTGTCGTGATTGCATTTTCAGTGACGACGGCATCGTCTGGAAATTTTGTTAAGAAATCATCCCCGCAGGATATAAAAAGGAGGGTGATCCAAGATATAATGAATAGTCGTTTCATAATTTTCACGTTTAAAGTTTAGTTTTATAATCCGATCTCTATACCGAAAGCATACGTCTTTAACGGGGGAACATTGAACTCTACTGTTCCGGTTAATTCAGGATCGTATTGGTCATAAGAAGCCCACGTCAACAAGTTGGTCCCGGAGAAATAAACACGTGCCATCGAAAGACCAAGAACATCGGTCCAACGTTTGGGTGCGGAGATTCCTAGGGTGAAATTTTTCAATCTCAGGTGATCCGTGCTGTGTATCCCTCTGGAAGAATGCCACCAGCCACCGTACTCTTGTCCTGCCACGTATCGGGGTATGTCGGTCTTGTCTCCCGGTTTCTGCCAGCGTCTCCGTAACTCGACGCTTTTATTTGTGTTTGCCGCGTGTCCGTCATCCTGTAATGCCCACATGGCAGCGTCGTATGAATGTCCGCCGAGCGAGAATGAGAAGTTGAAAGACAGGTCTGCGAAATAATACCGGAATGTATTTGTGAAACCTCCTGTTAGTTTCGGGTAGATATCTACCAGCGGGATGGATGCTGCGTCGTTCGGGTCATACACTTTTTCTCGTGAACGTACTCCGTCCTTCCCCTCTTGATTGGAATAATACATCGGTTTCCCGTTGTCCGGATCGACCCCGGCATATTCTCTCAAGCAAATTGTGCCATAGGAATAACCTTCTTTGCGGATGTAATAGTTGGCAGCGTAAAATTCGGATAAGTCTGCCAGTTTGATGATTTTATTTTTATTGGATGCCATGTTCAAGGCTGAGGACCACGAGAAGTTTGCCTTTTGAATATTGACGGATTTTATATCCAGCTCGAAACCTTTGTTTTCCATTTCTCCGACATTATCGAGGATCGTACCGAAGCCCGTGATTGAGTTTACTTGGCGATCTAGTAATAAATCTTTTGTCGTTCTCTTGTAGTAGTCGAATGAAATATTCACTCGATCGAATAAACTCAAATCGATGCCGAAATTCAGGGAATAGTTCTTCTCCCAACTCAGGTTATCATTGGCGATGACCGATTCTACCATGGCCGGTTTCTCGTTATATGACCAGCTCGTGGAGTAAGAACCGTAGAATCCGTACAGGGAAACGGGAATATTTCCGTTAACACCGTAAGATAATCTGATCTTGGCATCCGTTAACCACGAGGAGAGGCTCATCATGAAGTTTTCCTGCGAGATACGCCACGAGCCGGAGAGAGCCCAGAAATTGTCCCAACGATTATCTTTTTGTAAACGAGAGGAACCATCCCTACGGAAGCTGAAACTCAAATAGTATCTTTGATTGTAGTCATAGTTTACGCTTGCAACGTAGGACAGCATGGCATCTCCCTTCTTGGTTTGGCCCACGGATACCGGTGTCGAGGCGTTCGATAGGGTATTGTTTTTCGTGTTTGCGTAATTTTTAGCCTCTCCGAAAAGGTCATCGTGATCCCAGTGTTGTACCTCGTAGGCGATGGTCGCATCGACGTTGTGTAAACCGAACGAGTTGGAGTATGCTAACCGGGTATTCGAGTTGTACCGGATATTTTCAACCATCCACATATCTCCTTGTCCATTCATGGCAAGTCCGTCGGAACTGAGCGGGGAGAAGTAACGGAAATCTTTCGTGTAGGTGTAATCCACGTTGAATGATGTGGACAATTTGAGGCCCTTGATAATTGTGTACCCGGCTTCGAGTGATGCGAATGTTCGGGCAACCTGCGTGTAGTAATCGTTGATCGTGTTCTCGTAAAGAGGGTTTAGATTGCCGTTTAACGGGATATTCGTGTTATACGTCCCGTCCTCGTTGTAGATCGGGACAGAAGGTGTTAAGCTGTACTTGGACGTGTACATGGCACTGGAATACCACTGTCCCTCGGGTGTCGCTTTGGATTTGGTGACAGATAACAGGGCGTTCATGGCCAGATCGAAACGTTTATACGTGTTGGAAAAATTGAAATGTCCTCCCAGACGTTCGAATCCCGAATTAATGGACACGCCTTCCTGTTTGGTATAACTGATACTTCCGGCGAATTGAGTATTCGAATTACCGCCCATCGCGGAGAAATCATAGCTCTGCTGGTGGCCCTTGCGGAATAGCTCGTCAAACCAGTCGGAATAACCGTTTGCCGGTTTTGACGCGTAAATGTCAGCTTGTTGGTCTGCGTATTCTGCCGCGGCTTCCGGGGTAGCCCCTTCATCCAGCTGAGCATTGAGATAACCTTCCCGGATTAATTCCCGGCGTTCGTCTCCTCCCATGGTTTCCCGGAAAGTGTAAGCGAGATCGGAAATACCGTAGCTGGCTTTCAGGCTGTATGTTGTCTTCCCCTGTGATCCTTTCCTCGTGGTAATCAGAACGACCCCGTTGGCTCCCCTTGCCCCGTAAAGCGAGGCGGAAGCGGCATCTTTCAGAACCGTGATGTTTTCGATGTCGGCCGGGTTTAACGTGGAGATAAAGCCAAGTCCGCCCGTGTTCATGTCATTACTACTCATGTTGCCCGATGTGATCGGAACACCGTCCAGCACGTACAAGGGTTCATTGGATGCGTTGAACGAGCCGATACCGCGGATTCTCATGCTCACGTTCGAACCGGGTTGTCCGGAGTTTGAATAGAGAGATACTCCCGGGAGATTGGCTTCCAGCATTTGGGTAACGGACACTACCGGGAGACTTTTCATTTTATCCATGTTTACCACGGAAGCCGATCCCGTGTAGGATGATTTTTTGAAATCCCCGTATCCGGTCACGACAACTTCTTCAATGACCCGCGAGTCGTCTTCCATGATAACATTAAGTTGGTGATTTGCGGGTATCGGTAGATCTTTATCCTTCATTCCTAAGAATCTGAATTGTAAGATGTTGTCCGGGGCCGCTTTGATGGAGAAGTTCCCGTTGATGTCTGTCACCACGCCGGACGTGGTTCCTTTGATCACGATAGCAACGCCGATGATTGTTTCTCCTTTCGTGTCTTTCACGTTTCCCGTGACGGTAATCAATTCTTTCTTTTCTGTTTTCTTTTCTAAAACAACGATCTGTTCCCCGGTGATTTCATACGTGAAATTTGTTCCGTTGAAAATTTCGTCCAGAACGTTTTTGATCGGGGCGTTTCTGACTTGTATGGAGATGTTCTTCAATTGTTTGATCTGCTCTGTTTTGTAGAAGAACTTGTAAGAACTCTGTTGCTCTATTTTGAGGAATATGAGTGTCGCCTCGGCATTTTTCATGTTCAACGTGATGCCTTTGTCTTGCCCCATGGACGGGTAGGGGATAATGTAGAGCATACATGTCATCCAGGAAATAAAGAATATCCTGAAAATCCTTGAGGAACGATGTCCTTGTGCTTGATTTTTTTTCATAGGCTTGTCATTTTGTTAGTTTGTATTTGTGGATTTTATTTCGGATGAATAAAAATGGTATCTTGTTTTATGGTATAAGTGATATTGGCGCTTAATGAGATGATGTGCATGGCCTCTTGAATGTCTTCCCGATGGAATTTACCATTGAAACGATCGGAGGAATCGATCGAGGCGTTGTTGACAAATGTGATGCCATACCACCGAGATAGTTTGTCCAGCATTTCGTTAAAATTTTGATTGTCCAAGCGGAGAATGCCGTCTTTCCATTGGGTCATTAACTTGGCATCAATGTCCGTGATCGACATTTTTTGTTGTGGGGTATCTAGCGTGAGTTGCTGGTCCGCATGGAGAATGGCTTTTCTATGATAAGCGGTTGCTTGAATACATCCCTCGACAAGGATTATACTGGTTTCTGCCATATCTGGGTAAGAGCATATATCGAAAGAGGTTCCGAGAACTCGTGTTTCCAAGTTACGACTCTTGACGATAAACGGATGAAGTGAGTCTTTTTGCACCTCGAAATAGGCTTGTCCCGTGAGTTGCACGACTCGCTCTTTGCCCACGAAGTTCACGGGGAATATCAAGGAACTTTCGGAGTTTAACCATACTTTGGTTCCATCCGCTAACGTGATATTGAATCGCTCCCCGCGAGGAATATTTAACGTGTTGTAAATTTCTTGAGTGGCAACGCTATTATTTTTCTGGTATCTTATCTGGCGATCTCCGGATCGGTGTAATTGTGTTCCATCTTTTTCTTGAAGAGTCGTATCTGTGGTAATCAAATTAATTATCGAACCATCTGCACGTATAAGTGTAGGAGATTGGGAATGTTGTATTTGTGCGGAAGGTAATGGCTGTACGGGCGATTCCTGTTGAGTGGCAAGATAATACCCGATAGATAGAGAAAAAATGATGATCGCTGCATATTTGGGAATTTGGCGAAGATAGTTGTGGCGTTTCCCGCGTGGCGTCGATAAAATGTATTTTTGATATTGCCGGAATGCCTTTGCTTTTTCCTGTGCGGAAATAGATGCGTGGGTGGTTGCGTTCCAAAGCTGTTTGAACTGTTGGAAATATTTCTCGTGTGAATCATCCTTGATCCATTCTTTAAATGTCGAAAATTCTTCGGGGGATGCCGTGTCATTCAGTATATTAAATAGCATATCCTCGATGGAGTTTTGCGTCCCAAAGTCGTTCGTTGGGGAAGGCCTTGATGATTTGTCAGGGTTAGATTTTTGATCGAAATCACCATTTTTTATATTATTGTCTTTGTCGTGCATAACTGAAATTTTAAAGAAATCTATGAATCACCCATAATGCCGATTCATTAATGAGTCATTTAACGATATGACGCATTGAATTTCAGTATCCCCCAAAAAATAATAGTTAAAAATGTTTAAAGAAAAGAATGACTACGAGTAACCATTCAAGCTCTTTACGTAGGCGGGCAAGAGCAATTGTTAATTGGTTCTCAATTGTTTTCGTGGATAGATTTAATTGTCGGGCAATTTCTTGATGCGATTTGTGTTCGATCCTGCTAAGAATAAAAATTTCTTTACAACGGGGTGGGAGCTGGTCTATTGCTTCGTTGATAAAATGGTTTATATCTTTATTTATTAATTCTAGTTCGGATTCCGGTGTTTGAATCAGTTCTTGGAAATAAATGTCTAGCATGGAATGTTCGATATATTTTTGAATCACCGCTTGGTGGCGTATAGAACTGATACATTTGGTGTAAACCATTTTATACAGGTAGGAATGCAGGGAGGTTTTTATATTTAGGTCAGAGTGCTTATCCCATAGTTGAAAGAATATGTCTTGAATAATATCTTTGGCCGCATCCCGGTCATGTAGTAAGCGGTAGGCATAGTCTACTAACGGAATGTAATATTGATCAAAAAGAGTTTCAAAGCTCTTTTTATCTCCGTGTTGGAGTTGAAGGATATAGATTGATTCCGGCTGTTCAGTATGCTCCCGCATCTTGATTTATATATTAGGTTGGATACAAATATACTAAAATTTGATAATAATGAGTAAATAATTAAGTTGTAATGAAAAATGAAGGGGAAATAAGTATTCCTAGGTAGCATCATTCCGATCGGACCTCTGTACAGTAGAAAGTTCCTTTGAAGTTCCCTGTAGTTTCCTGAAATCGAGTAAACCAATTTCAGGAAACTACAATGCACGAATTTATTTTGTTTAGCCTTCCAGTTTATGTAGAGAACTAGGCGTAATCTAACCGTGAAGTAATCGAGAAACTACCTCTCGTTCGTTGCTTGTTCAGAGCTTAAGCGGAGTTTATTCTATCCGGGCTGCATGAGCCACGAGTAAGCTCTGAATCAGTTTCGAAAAAGAGGTACCTTCTCTCTTCATTCTCGGTAGGATTACCATTACTTCTTTTATTTTAATGCTCACATGGGGAGCCGGATAATGATTTGGTTTACATCTTGGATAGTGTTTCAAAAAGTGTGTAAATACCTTCTTTTCTCATGACTGCAAAATTATAAATAGTTCAATAAAATAATCTTGATTCTAAAAAATTATAAATAGGATA
>NZ_JBCOSQ010000027.1:0-68832 GCF_040920905.1 Butyricimonas sp. RTP31003st1_G1_RTP31003_210430
ATAATGTATTATCAGGTCAACACGAGGAAGGACATGAATATAGCCGTACAAAATATTGTGCCGGGACAGTATAATGCTATTTTGGAAATGGCTGATGGGTCCACATACCATTTGGGAGAGCAACAAGGCTCGTTGCAAGAGAAAACGGGGAGGCTGATAAAGATTGATAGTACACTGGTGAGCTATCTGCCCGTGAGTAACAAGCAGGAAATACCTCAAGAGATCGTGTACAATAAATTGAGCGTGCCCAGAGGGGGGGAGTACCGGATCGAATTGGAAGATGGAACAAAAGTATGGATGAATTCGGAATCTTGTTTACGGTATCCGATTGCTTTTTTTAATGATATGCGAGAAGTGTATTTGGAGGGAGAGGCCTATTTCGAAGTGCAACGGGATGTGGATAGACCTTTTATTGTTCATTCCGGTGAACAAAAAGTGACTGTGTTGGGAACGAGTTTCGGTATTAGTTGTTATGCTAGTGAGGTAAATGATTACACGACGTTGGTTTCAGGAAAAGTAAAAGTCGATTTTGAGCGGAGAAAGCAAAGTTTTGTGTTAGAACCGGGAATGCAGGTTGTATATAATAAAGAGAGTGATGTTGCCACGGAGAAGAAAGTGGATGTTGCGGAATTCGTGGCTTGGAAAAATGGGAAATATGTATTTAAACAGAAACGTTTGGTGGATATTTTATCCACCTTGTCTAGGTGGTATGATTTTGAGGTTTTCTATCGAAACGAAGACGTGAAGGAGGTCTTGTTCTCTGGTGAGCTGAGGCGGTTTGATGACTTCAGTTACCTGTTGCAATTGATAGAACGTACGAGTGATGTGAAGTTTGTTATAGATAAAAAGATAGTACAAGTAATGAGATAAAAGCGAAACAGGAGAATACGGCAATATCCTCCTGTCACATATAAGCCGGCAAGCTTATTGGATTGTTTAATTTTACACTACAAATCTATGAAAAAAAGAGGTAAACTGTGCACACCTTTTCAAAAAAGGTGGTGTCAAAAAATTCTTTTATTAATGAAACACCTTTGTATTTTTTTGTTCGTGTTCAATTTCGGATTGAATGCGGCGGTTCATTCTCAGAACCAGCGAGTAAGTATTGAGTTAAAGAATGCGAGTATCGAGGAATTGATTAGGGCGATCAAGAGCCAGTGTGACATGGGATTTTTGTATGATTACAGCAAAACGAAATCCGTGAAAAATATCACGGTGAGTATGCAAAACGTTTTGTTGTCGGAAGTTCTGGTAAAGGCATTGGCGGGTACTGGTTTCGTGGCAGAGATCGAAAATAATATGATTATTATTAAAGAGGCTCCCCAAAATCAACAAAAAGAGGCCCGAACGATTAGGGGGCGGGTGACTGATAATGCAAAGGCTTCTCTGCCGGGAGTAACGGTTTTGATCAAGGGAACGTCTATCGGTGTCGTGACGGATACGGCAGGAACGTATCAGATCACATTGCCGGATCAGAAGGAGGTTATCTTGGTTTTCTCTTTTGTTGGAATGGAAAATGTTGAAATTAAGGTTACTCCTGAACGTCAGGTGTATGATGTCATTATGCAGGAGTCTCGTACGGCCTTGGATGACGTGGTGGTTACCGGATTTTTCACGAAAAATAAGCAGAGTTTTACCGGATCGGTAAAAACAGTTTCAGTTGAAGAAATCAAAGCAGTTTCCAACACGAATTTGATCAGTGCTTTAGCGATGTTGACACCGGGCCTCAAGCTTGTGGAGAATAATCAAGCCGGTTCGAATCCGAATCACCTTCCGGAGATTGTCATTCGTGGAACTTCTTCTTTGACTACCGAGGCGGATGTTAATCCGAATCAGCCGATTATTATTTTAGATGGTATTGAAATTACGCTTCGGGATTTGTATGATCTTGATATTAACGAGATTGAACGAGTTGATGTGTTGAAGGATGCGTCGGCATCCGCTTTGTATGGGGAGAGGGCTGCCAATGGAGTCATCGTTATTGAGCGGAAAAAAATCTTGAATGACAAGTTACGCTTGACTTACAATCTGGATGGATCGGTTGATTTTCCTGACTTGACAACGTATGATTATTTGAATGCGGCGGATAAGTTGGAATTTGAACGAAGGGCCAAGTTGTATGATTTCGAGAATAAGTATGATTTGGAGGATTATAATCGGAAAAAATTATTGATTTCTAAAGGAATGGATACGGATTGGATGTCCAAACCTTTGCGTACAGGTTATACGATCGGTAATTCGATCGGAATTAGCGGTAAGGGAAATGATATGACTTATCGGGTGAATGCCAATTTGAGAAATGTGAAGGGGGTTATGAAGGGCGATTATCGAAATACGTATAGTGTAAGTGTATTTCTGTCTTATCACGTTGCCAATAAAGTAACGGTTTCTTACCAAAGTAATTATTCCGGCGTGAAGTCAAAAAATAGTCCTTATGGGACCTTTTCCGATTACGTGACTTTAAATCCTTATGATAGTCCTTACGATGAAACCGGTGTTCTTGTTCAGAAATTGTCATGGGATGTCAATAATCCTTTGTATGAGGCGAAATGTGGCAATTTTGACAAGACTTCTGATAATACATTTACGAATACGGTTAATATCCGCTGGGATATTATGAAAGGTTTGTATTTGACGGCTAATGGTTCGCTTGTGACGGGGCAATCCAATCAAGAGATTTTTACTTCTCCGACTTCTGCCGTTTATCTGAGTGAAGAGGATTTGACGAAAAAGGGACAGTTATTAGAGAGTCATAAGAAATCTTTGAATTTGAGTGGAAATTTTGTTGTAAGTTATAATCGGCCAATCGGGGATAACAGTTTGTTGACCGTGAATGTTGGTGGTGATATTTATAAAGATGATTCGAAATCTCATAGTTTTGTTGGAACGGGATTCTTGAAACCGGAATTACATTCACCGCAATATGCCGCAACGTATCAAGAAGATTCACGTCCTAGTGGTAGTCAAAGCCTGACGACTAGAGCCGGTTTTTTTGCTTATCTTAATTTTATCCTGCAAAATAAGTATTTTGTTGATGGGACGATCCGTCGTTCCGGTTCTTCTCAATTCGGGGCGAATAATCGTTATGCTCCTTTCTGGTCTGTTGGTGCAGGTTGGAATTTGCATAATGAATCGTTCTTGCAAAGAGAATGGCTTGGTACGTTGAAACTTCGTTATTCTTACGGAGTAACTGGAAATATTTCTTTCCCGTCTTATCAAGCTATTACGACCTATACTTATAACCAGGATAATTATTATTTACATGGTATGGGTGCCGTTCCAAAACAGATGGGGAATAAGGACCTTACTTGGCAGTCGACGAAAACTCATAATATCGGTTTGAATGCGGATTTCTTGGATAATCGTTTTAGTTTGACTTTTGATTATTATATTAAAACAACGGATGATTTGTTGATAGACCAGACGATTCCGCCATCTATCGGAGAAACGACGGTCAAGAGTAACTTGGGAAAACAACGCAATAAAGGTTACGAGTTTGATATTTCTGCCGTATTGGTTCAAAATAAAGATTGGCGATTTAGCTTGAAAGTCAATGGTTCTCACAATAAGAATAAAATTTTGGCAATCAGTAATGCCTTGGCAGCGGCTAATGATGTGGCTAATGAATCCAGTGCCGGTAAACCGAAAGTATTGTATAAAGAGGGACAATCCACGACAGCGATATATGCGGTTCGTTCTGCCGGAATTAATCCAGCCACGGGAAAAGAGGTTTTTATCAACAAGAACGGAGAGTATACTTTAACTTATAATACAGATGACAAGGTTGTTATTGGAGATGAGGCTCCTAAATTGGAGGGATCTATTTTCCCGATGTTATCTTTTCGGAATTGGTCGTTAAATATTAGTATGTCTTATAAATTTGGAGGACAAACTTATAATTTAACTCGTGCCGAGAATGTTGAAAACGTGGACCCGAGGAAGAACGTGGATCAACGGGCGTTTGACGAGAGATGGACAAACGTGAATGATCTTTTCCCTTATTTGGATATTGCAGACACGGAGTCAAGGACCAATTATCAGAGTAGTCGATTTGTAGAGGATGATGATATATTAGAAATTAACCGGATAGAAATTGCTTATGAATTCCGTTCGAATTGGCTTAAACAAATTGGTTTTAAACGGTTACGCTTATCGGCTGGAATGAATGATATAGCCCGTTTGTCAACAGTGAAATACGAGCGAGGAACTTCTTATCCTTTCAGTCGAGGATTTTCTTTTACGATTAGTCCAACTTTTTAAACCACAAGAGTCATGAAAAAATTGAAATATATACTGATTATTTTCTGTTTCACGTTTCACTGTTCATGTGATAGTTTTCTGGATGTAAGGCCGGAAGGTGAAGTGGTGAACAATGAACTTTTTAAAAATGCAGCAGGTTTTGAGGATGCTATTTACGGAGTATACTCGACGTTAGCCGGGCCTTCTTTTTATGGGCGTACGATGACCTATAATTTTAATGATGTTTTGTCGCAATATTTCTTTCATGATTGGCCGGGAGACGTTACGCTGAAGATTTGTAACTTCGAATATAAGGATGCTTTGGTTCGTCCGACGGTGGATCAGATCTGGGGTGGAATGTATAAAAATATTTCCTATGTTAATAATATTCTGGAAAATTTGGGCCATCATAGTGAGAGTTCTTTGCCATTGTATAACGTGTATAAAGCGGAATGTTTGGCTTTGAGAGGTTTTATGCATTTCGACATTCTTCGATTTTTCTGTGAGAATATAGTGAATAACCCTTCGGCTCAAGGTATTCCTTACGTGGATAAATATGATTTGACTGTTAGTCCGTTTTTAACGGCAGAGGCCGCTTACGGGAGAATTATCGAAGACTTGAAAGCTGCGGAAGAGATTATGCAGGAAAATGGAGAGTATTTTGAGGAGGTTGATAAACAAAATAATGAATTCTTGAAAGATCGTCAGATTCACATGAATTTATATGCTATTCAAGGAATATTAGCTCGGGTATACTGGATGAAGGGAGATTTAAAAACAGCAGCAGAATATGCCCAAAAGATTTTGGATTGTAAATATTTTGAGTTGGCTGATAAATCTGAAATTGAGGATTTGATAAACGGAGTTCTTTCTCCTAAAGAAACAATCTGGGGATTATTTTCTGCCAATTTTTACACGAATGTTCGGGCTGATCTCTATTTGTCCGGAGGTACTTCTTCCTTGTTTTTGAAAGCTGATCATGATGATACTTACATGGCTGATAAAGAGGGTACGGATTATCGATATGAAAAATGGTTTAAGAATTATAGTGCCATTGAAGCAAGTGGTATGCGTTGTATTAAAGTTTTGGATACTTATGAATTGAATTATGCAACACGTTCGGATGCCCGAGTGAAGGGTGTGAATATGCTTCGTTTGCCAGAATTGTATTACATTATTACCGAATATTATTTAAGTATAGATAATCAGACTGAGGCCGTGAAGTATTTCGACAAAGTGTTAGTTTCCAGAGGGCTTACAGGGTATGCCAATCGTCAAGGAGCAACGCTTACTTTAGAAAAAGTTATTCAAGAAAGAAGGAAAGAGCTTGTTTGTGAAGGGCAGTATTTTTTCACGCAGAAGAGATATAATCAAAATATTTATGAGCCTAAAAGCGGTAAAATCTATCAGGCGTCTAATGATATTTATGTACTTCCGCTTCCGGAAAATGAAACCGAATACAGATATTAATTCGATATGACTATGAAAAAAGCATTTGTATATTTATTATTTTTTAGTGGTCTTATTTCGTTATTTTCTTGTGAAGATACCGATTACCAGATATATGATAAGAATCAGAAGGATAAGCTGTTTTTTACGGAGGATTCAGTCCAGTTTACTTATGGGTTAACCCGGGATCAAGATGTCGATTTGAATTTGGAAGTGAATTTAATTGGTTTCGTGGATTTGTCACAGAACAAGACGTTTAAAGTTGAGATCGTGAAAGAGAAGACGACAGCTTTAGAAGGAGAACATTTCACGTTGGCAGAGGAAAACACGATTCCCAAAGATTCGGCGGTGGCGTATGTTCCTTTGGATTTTCACAAGTTACAACTTGAAAAGAACAAAGAGTATGTGTTGACGCTGCGTTTGGTGGAAAATGAAAATTATGTGCCAACGGATGTTAAAGAGTGTATAATCTTGTTTAGCAACAAGGATATTGAAGCTCCCGTGTGGTGGCAATCCGGTAAACTTGGGGAATATAATCAGGAAAAGTTAATTCTGTTCGTTGATTTTTATCACCAGTCTAAAGAAAAGAGTCCTGTAATCTATGAACTTATTCGAAAAACGTGGGGGGAGAACTTAGATCAAGGAACGGCAACGAACTTATTGACAATCTATCGGTATCAGGGATATTTGAAACGTTATATTTTGACCCCGATGTATGAATATTATTTAGAGAGTAATGATCCGATGTATCAAATTCCTAATCCTAATAATTAAGCCATGAAACGATTATATTATATCATATCATTTCTAGTTATTCTGTTTTCGTTCAATTCTTGTTATGATGATGATTCTTCTCTTGCCGTGAAAGAGATTGCGGAAATTCAGGTAACAAGTAACGTGAAGGATACCATTAATCTCTATTTGGGAGATAACATTTCCATTAAAAATCAGTATTCTTACACGGGAGATGACATCAGTTGGCAATGGAGTATCGGTAAATACACGGAAAATGCGGTAACTGATCAGGTGTCGACTGTCTTTAAAGAGATTAGTACGGAGCCGGATTTGGAATATAAAACAACGGATTTGGGACATTATTTCCTTCGTTTGGTGACTACCAATAAATATGGGAGTGATATTAAATATTATCACGTGTTTGTTAATTCCGAATTCGAAGAAGGATATTTGATCTTGGGTAAAAGAGAAGATGGAAAGGGGAGCCTCGCCTTTATGAAGACTTTGACACCGGAAGAAATCGCTCAAGGATTACAACCGGAGTTTCGGCAGAATCTTTTCGCTTACACGAATGATGGAGAAGAATTGGGTGAAGGACCCATTGATTGCGATAAAGTGTACGATAAACTTTATATTATGTGTGGTAAAGCTCAAAAATTATATCAGATAGATGCGAAATCGTTTCAGTTGGTACATGTGTTTGATTACTCTATCTATGGAAATGATTTTATACCTCAGGATTTAATCTCCTATGATTCCAAGTATTGCAGTGAAATTTATAGTACCTCTCCTAACGGTGGAGTTACCAAGGTACAAATTGCCGATTTGGAAATTTTCCCGTACACGGATCTTCCACAGAATATAAAATTTACCCGGACGTATGATCGACCGAATTATTCTGCCTCTAAAGTGATCGCTTTTATTGATGATGTAAATAGTAAGATATACGCAAGTGGTTTTAATGCAGCGGATTTTAGTTTCAGTTATTTCCCTTGTTATGACTATTTTGATGGACGTGAGATTATTCAGGTATTTTTCGATGTGGATGGGAATATGTTGGTCTACACGATTAAAGAGGATAAGTATTATTTAACTAAGATCGGATCAACTTTAACGAGCTTTGAAACGTTGCAACTGGATGTGGTGTATGAAAGGGAGTGTACGGAGAATACAACCTTATTCAATAAAAATTCTGTATTTGAAGTTAACGATCCTAGTTCTTGTCTTTTCTTTGGAAATCAGAATATGGTATATAAATGGACTTACAATCAATCGGAAATTCCATCAAAGGCTTTTATTACCTTGCCTGATGGTGAGATTATTAAATGCATGAGCCAGTCTGCAGATCATAAACAACTTTATATCGGGACTTATAATAGTAGTCGTTCCGATCTGAAAGGCTCTTTGTATATTTATGATAGTGATACGGGGAAAGTTATTGGAAAGCCTTATGAAGGAGTTGCTGACGAACCGGTTAAAGTAATGTATAAAGTAAAATAAATAATGATGAGTAAAATTATATTTTTTATGTGCGTGGTCGGATTACTTGTTCCGGCCACTCTCATGGCTAAAGTTGAGAAAGTAACTTTGAAAGGTGCTATAAAGGGACTTGGTAATGAAGAATTGATTCTTATGAATAGTGACCGAAGTGAAATAACCCGTACGAAAACGAAAAACGATCATTTCGAGATCGTGACAGAAGTGGAGACTGGGGATCTACGTTATTATATTCTTTATGCGCCATCGGTGGGTCCATTAGGACCTTCTATGGCAATTCCTACGATTCACTTTTTTATTGATTCTCCTAAAATAACCGTCGAGGCAGAACTCAAAGACAAACAGATGTGCTTGAAGTCGTTGAAAGGTTCTCCGGGCTGGGAGGAGCATAATCGAATTCTGGAGTCTTTGCCATCAAGTTTGACGATTCAGAAGGTGTATGATCGCTATAATCAAGCTTTTCATGAATATAACGAGGTCGAACAGACTGAGGAAAATATGAAAGAATTAAAAGCAGCAAGTCATGAGATTGATGTTTTACAGAGGCAAAGACGTGAAGAGATATTTGGTCTGTTTCCCCAATATACGACGAGTATGCCTTTTGCTGTTATCATTTCGTCTTATTTCGGAATTGATAACATTGATGAGGCAGAAAAAGTATGGAATCAATTTGATCCTTCAATTCGGCATTGTTATGCGTTAAAGCAATTAGAGAACTTAATTCAGCGTGGCAAAAATTGTGCAGTTGGGCATGAGGCTCCCAATTTTGAATTGATTACCTCTACGGGTGGAAAAATTGCGTTGTCTTCTCTTCGTGGGAAATATGTACTCATTGATTTTTGGGCCTCTTGGTGTGGACCTTGTCGTCGAGAGATTCCCAATATTAAGAAAGTATATGCGGAATTTAAGGACAAAGGATTACAAGTTGTGGGAGTTTCTATTGATAATTCTGATAAGGCTTGGAAGAAAGCGTTAGAGGAGGAGAATATGGATTATTTGCAACTTTATGACCCGGAAGGGATTACTTCTAAATTATATAATTATAATGGAATTCCTTTTATTATATTGATTTCTCCGGAGGGAATTATATTGGAGAAGGGACTTCGGGGAGAGAATATTCGGGAGAAAATCACGAAATACTTGAAGTAAATGAATTTGAAAATATGTGTTTGATGGGGAAAAATATTTTGATTTTAATGTGTTTTATGAGCTTGATAGCTTGTAAAAGAGAGGCTGTTTTTGAATTGGAAGGGCATAGCGAACAAGTTCTGCGAGAACGTACCATTGGATTAAGATATCCGACAGCTCCGGGACGTCAATACTTTCTTTCGACTCAAGCGGATTCAAGTGGTCATTTCTTGTTAACCGGAGAAATTATTCCTGGTAAAGCAGCCTCGCTTAATTTTGGTTACCAACATCTTCCCTTGTATGTTGAAAAAGAGCATTATCGGGTGATTAAAGAAAATGATAAGTATTTCGTTGTTTCCGACAGGAAAGAGTCTTTACAGAATCGGTATGTACAGTATATGCGTCGAATAGATTCATTGGATGCGACTTATAACCGATTGAGTCATGGTTATGATACTATTTCTGATATAAATCGGAAAGCTCAACTTTCAGATCAGATGAAAAGGAAGTTTGCATTACGGAATGATCAGGTTATTTCAGGTATAAAAGAATTTGCAGGAACAGAAATCGCTTTGAATATTATTAATGAGCTAATGTATCTTTGTGAGGTTGATTATCGTTTTTTTACAAAGGCGATGAAAGCATTAGGAGATTCAATTCCTGAAGGAGATTTGAAAGATAAGATAACGGAAGCTTATCGTCAAGCACAAGGGCGGCAACTCACGGGGAAAGCTCCTGTATTTCGTTTGCCTGACGTGGAGGGGAGAATGTATACATTAGAGGATTTTAAAGGGAAATATTTGTTAATTGATTTCTGGGCTTCTTGGTGCGCTCCTTGTCGAGCTAAGAATAAAGAACTTAATAAACATTATCAGGAATTAAAAGACCTAGGAGTAAATGTCGTGTCGGTTTCTTTAGATAATGACCGTAAAAAATGGGTAAAAGCAATGGAAGAAGATCAGGTCGCTTGGTTACAATTGGTAGATCTGGATGGGTTCGAGAAAAGTAAAGTTAGGGCTGATTACAAGGTGAGTGGGGTACCAACGGTATATCTGATTGATCCTGAAGGAAACGTGTTGATTACAGGGCCGAGTTTGGAAGAGATTAAAAATGCGATCAAGTAGTATATTGGTATAACAGGAAATATTTGGATTTAAAATAAAGAGTCGTCCGAGAATTTCGGGCGACTCTTGTCTGTATAAAATAAAGTCATATCTTTGCATTTAGAATGTGAAGGTGTAGAATGAATAAGGACAATGGATTATTAGCTAAACGAATTTTTCAGGGGGATGAAGAAGCGTTTAAAATTTTGTATGAAGAGTTTTTTCATACATTGCTTGCCATCGCTTGTAAATATGTGGAGAGTGAGGTGGCGAAGGATATTGTGCAGGACATTTTTTTTAAATTGTGGACTACACCTCATAAATTTTCTGCGACCACGGATTTACGTTTTTATTTGTATCGTTCCGTACAGAATCAATGTTTGAATTATATTCGGGATAAGAAAGTGGAGGATCGTTATCGTGATCGAGCGGAGGTCGTTTCAGAAGATTTCTTTTATAACACGGTATTGGAGGAGGAAGTTTTTATTCGTTTGCAACAAGCCATTGAAGAACTTCCGGAGAAATATAGGAAAGTGATAAATTTGAATTTGGAGGGATTGAGTGATAAAGAAGTTGCCCTGCGTTTGGGAATATCTATTGATGCAGTTAAACAACAGAAAAAGAGGGGAAAAGAGCAGTTGAAAGAAAAACTAAATCACCCGTTTTTGCTTTTGCTAATAAATTTCTTGTAGATTTTTGTCACTTTTTATGATGTTCCGTGTCTTGTAATAAAATACAAGAAAATATGACGGAGCAGGATAAACATATTACTCATATTGCCGATTTGATTATAGCGGAATTAACCGGGAAAATTGATGATGCCGGTCGAAACGAGCTTGAAAATTGGAAACATGAGACTCCCGAGCATTTACGATTGTATAATCTTTATCAATCACCGGATTTTATCGCTCGCAAATTTGAATTTATCAAGGAATACAGTGCTATAGAAGCTTACCAAGAATTTGCAGGACGAGTGAAACAGGCAAAACGTCAGAAAAGAACTTTGGTATTATATCGTTATGTGGCTGCGGTGGTATTATTATTTGTGTTAGGTGGAAGTTTTTATTTTTTTCACGATACTAAAGATGAATCCATTGTTTTCGTTCAGAAAATACAACCGGGATCTTGTAAGGCGATATTGACAGAACCAGATGGGACAAAAATAGATATTTCAGACACGACGTTTCTAGCTTTTGTTCAAAAGAGTGTGATGTCAAGAAAGAATGAGGAAGAGAAAGAGGTGGGAGAAACTCTTTATCACACGATTACGATTCCCCGGGGTGGAGAATATGATTTACTATTAAGTGACGGTAGTCGTTTGAGAATGAATTCAGAATCTGAAATTCGGGTTCCGGTAACATTTGAGAAGGGACAACGGGAAGTTTTTATGAAGGGAGAAATTTATTTTGATATAGTCCGGGATTCTTTGGCTCCTTTCGTGGTTCATACCCATCAAGGTGATATTCGTGTGTTAGGGACTTCTTTTAACGTAAGGGATTATCAAGATGAAGATTTTTTAGAAACAACTTTGGTAAACGGGAAAGTTGCTTTTGAAAGGGAAGGTAATTATAGTTATTTGAAACCGGGAGAACAATTGCGCTTGAATAAAGAAGATGGAAAGACAACGGTTGAGACCGTTGATGTGCTTTTGTATTGCTCGTGGAAAGATGGAAGGTTTGTTTTCGAGAAACAACGTTTAGAGGTGATCATGAACACGATTGCCCGGTGGTATAATATTAATGTGTTCTATGAGAGTTCTTCGGTGAAAGACATTTTATTCACAGGAAATATAAAACGATATAGTGATTTGGAGCAGGTTGTTAGTATGTTGAAACTTATAAATAAAATAGATATAAAGATTAAAGATAGAAATGTTTTTGTAAGAAGTAATGAATGAAAAACAGGTGATACGCCAATATCACCTGCCTAAGCCTGAAACGAGTTCAGGACAGTAACTTATCTAATTTACAAATGTATGAAAAAAAAGTTCAAATGCAAGGGCTGGTGTTCTGGCCTGAGAAAATGTTGTCTTATGATGAAATTTTTCATGTTATTTATGTTGCTTACGGTGCTTCAAGTGAATGCCGTGGTGAAGTCTCAAGAGACATTGTTAAACGTAAATGTGGCTCATGTTTCTTTGGTGGAAGTCTTAAAGATTATTGAATCAAAAAGTGACTATACTTGCCTTTATAGTCATGAAGATGTAGTTAAAGTAGATAACTTAACGGTTGAGCTGAAAAATGTGACCGTTCAGGAAATATTGGAAGTTTGTTTAAAAGGGACGAGATTGGGGTATAAGATCGTGGACCAGACAATTGTGATCCGTAATTTGAGTGAAATGGAGCAGAGAAATGGAGAGGCAAAACAAAGAACGATCACGGGGAGAGTGACAGATAAAAGCGGGGGTCCTCTTCCGGGTGTAACAGTGATGATCAAAGGGTTATCGGTAGGGACGGCTACAGACGTGAATGGCAGTTATAAGTTGGCTATTCCCCAAGGAGAGAAAGATTTTGTCCTTCAATTTTCTTTTGTCGGAATGAAGACACAAGAGGTGAAATATGTGGGTAAAGATACGATTAATGTGGTGCTGGAGGAGGAAGTAAATACGATGGATGAGGTTATTATTACTGGGTATCAACGTATTGATAAACGTAAAAATGCCAGTTCCGTGATCAGCGTGAAGGGATCTGAGTTACAGGAAGGTGCTGCTATTTCGATTGATAATATGTTACAGGGAAAATTGGCGGGAGTGAATATTATCAACCCGACTTCAACTCCTGGTGCGGCCCCGAAAGTGCGAATCCGGGGAGCCTCTTCTATTTCTGGAAATCGGGAACCGGTTTGGGTGGTAGATGGAATTATTTTAGAAGATCCGGTGCCTATTTCTGCTGAAGAGTTGAACAGTTTGGATAACGTGAATTTGATAGGTAATGCAATTGCCAGTATTAATCCGGAAGATATTGATCGTATAGATGTTTTGAAAGATGCATCAGCCACGGCTATATATGGAGTGAAAGCGGCTAATGGTGTGATTGTGATCACGACAAAAAAGGGTAAATATGGGAAGCCAATAGTGCATTATTCTGGTAATGTGGGAATTAGTTTGAGACCGAGTTATAATAATTTGAATCGGATGAATTCCAAAGAAAGAATTGATGTGTCTAAAGAGATTGAAGAAAGGGGATTGACGTTCGGAATAAAACCTTCTAATATCGGTTATGAGGGAGCTCTGTATGATTTGTATGCTAAACGGATTACTCAAGAACAATTTGTGGATCGGGTGTATGATCTTGAAAAGGTGAATACTGATTGGTACGATGAGCTTTTTAGAACGGACGTGTCTCATAAACATTCATTATCAATTTCGGGAGGTTCGGAGTTTGTGAATTATTATTTTTCTGCAGGATACGCAAATACAAATGCCGTGGTGAAAGGTTCTGATGTGGAGAATTATAATGCTCTTTTGAAGTTAAATTTAGAATTGAGTAAAAGATTGAATGTCGGGTTATCTTTGAGGGCTTACGCGGCAACAAAGAAATATTTGCATGGTTCTATCGATCCATATGGTTATGCTTATAATACTTCTCGTGCGATTCCCGCTTATAATGAGGATGGATCTTATTTATTTTATAATAAAACAGAGGGTTATGAAACTATCTTGAATTATAATATCCTTAATGAACGAGATAATACCGGTCGAAAGATAAAGAATCAGACGATTGATTTCATGGTAGATGTAAATTATAAAATATTGTCAGGATTAACATTCTCCGGAGTGTTTTCTCTATCAAAAGCTAATACGAAGGATTCTGAATGGGCAAACGAGAAATCATATTATATTGCGGATTTACGGGGTGTGAATTATGGTGATGAATTGCCGACCGATCGTAATTTTATTGAAACTAGGTGCCGTTTACCTTATGGTGGGGAATTGAAAAATGATAATACATTATCATCTACATATACGGTAAGGGCAGGATTCAATTATTTCAAAAGATTGCACGAAACGCACGAAATAGACGTGAATGTGGGATCAGAAGCTCGTTCTGTAAAATATGATGGAATATCTACTGTGCAACGTGGATATTTGCCGGATAGAGGTAAGAAATTTGTTGCTATTAATGCGGCAGAATGGCCTTTGTATAACAAATGGTTGATGGCTAATCCGGATGTGGTGGTGGATCGTTTGACTAATGTGGTTTCTTTCTATGGAACTTTCACGTATACTTATGATGACCGTTACACGGCTAATTTTAATATCCGTACTGATGGATCCAATAAATTTGGACAGGATAAGAGTACGAAATTCTTGCCAGTATGGTCTGCAGCTGTTCGTTGGAATATTCATAACGAGGTGTTCTTTCGTAATGTCCAATGGATGAATTTATTGGCATTGAAAGGATCATACGGGGTACAAGGTAATGTACATTCGGACCAGACTCCGGATCTGATCGTGTCCATGAGTGGAATGGATGATGTTTCTAAAGAATATATGTCATCTTTAAATAAACTTCAGAATCCATATTTGAAGTGGGAAAAGACAAAATCTTATAATTTAGCTTTAGAGTTTGCATTTTTGAATAATAGAATCAGTGGTTATGCTGAATATTATTTGAAAAAAGGTGAAGATCAGATTATAACTAAACGAGTTTCAACGGTTTCCGGTAAAAGAGATGTTTCAATTAACGGGGGGGATGTGGAAAATAAGGGTTGGGAATTTACGTTAAATGGAACTCCGATAAAAACGAAGGATTTTACATGGGGACTCTCTTTGAATATGTATCAAAATTATAATAAAGTGACTAGTAAAAATCAGACACAGACTTATGATTATAAAGATTATTTACAAGGAAATTTGATCATGGAGTCTAAACCTTTGGATGGTTTTTATTCCTATAAGTTTGATGGTTTGGATGAAGAGGGGTTACCGAAATTTAAAGATATAGATGAGCCGGACGGGATCTCGAAAGAGGAAATGTTTGCTAAAGCATTTACTTATTCCGGGAAGCGAGTGGCTGATTTTAACGGAGGATTTTCCACTTATTTCAGTTTTAAAGGTTTTACGCTGAATGCACTGTTTGCTTTCTCTGTGGGTAAAAAAGTTCGGTTGAATAATTTATATGAATCGACAGGACAGATGTTGCCTTTACCACAACAAAATATGTCAGATGAGTTTGTACACCGTTGGAGAAAAGGTGTAAATGAAAATACAAATATCCCGGCTTTGTCTGATTTGAGCTTGGCTTATTCTGATATGGAACGGAAATATACTATATCTAGTAATATGTGGGAGATGTATAATAATGCGGATCTACGAGTGGTATCAGGTGATTTCTTACGGATGAGAAATATTTCGTTGAGTTATAATTTGCCGGAACATCTTTATAAACACATCGGAGTGTCTGGAGTTAGTTTGCGTTTAGAGGCTGGGAATCTTTGGTTGTGGGCTAATAAGAAATTACGAGGCCAGGATCCGGAACAGATGACTTTGGGATCCGGAACGGTACCTCCGACGAAGAGTTTTACTTTTGGATTAAATATTTCACTTTAAAACGAGACTGTTATGAAGAAATTGATATATATAATAGTTGTAGTACTTTTCTCTTCGTGTGGAGATTTTCTGGAAGAGAGTTCTCAAGACCTAATTATTCCTAAAACGGTAAAGGACTATAGTGAATTTTTGTTTGGGGAGGGGTATATCCGAAATAATACGTCGATTCATACGTATTTGGATATTATGACGGATGATGTTGAAGAAAAAGCGAATACCTGGCCCGTTATGCAGTCAGATATTCGGGGGGATGGGTATGGTTATTTTTGTTGGCAACCGAATCCGGAGTATCGTTTTACCGGGGCGTTGAATGCGGATAATGCTTGGGAAACGTATTATAGTAAGATTCTTATTGCTAATAATGTTATTGATTTGTTGGATGATGCGGAAGGAACGCAGAGCGATAAAGATGATCTGCTAGGGGAAGCTTATTTTTTACGTGCATATTGTTATTTCATGCTAGTAAATCTGTACGGGGAACCTTACGAGAAAGAATCGGCTGATAAAGCTTTAGGTATACCCTTTAATTATGAGCATAGCGTGAGGGAACGGACATATAAGCGGGAAACATTGGCACGTTCTTACGAATTGATCGAAAACGACCTGAAAAAGTCAATTCACCTTCTTGAAACCACGGATTATACGAAAACGGTTTTTCGGATATCAAAAGGTGCTGCTTATTTGCTAGCTTCCAGATTTTATTTATACAAAAAGGATTATGAACAAGCCATTTCTTATGCGGATAAAGTTTTAACGATAAATTCAGCTTTATATGATATTCGAACATTAACGGAAGAAGATTATGTGTTTACAAAAGAAAATCCTGAAATTATTTGGACGTATGGTGATTATGAAGTGAATTATCTTAGTGCTGCATATCGTGGGTGTTTTCCTGTTTCAATGGCATTTTATAATTCGTTTCATGCAAATGATGCCCGAAAACGGACTTATGTGAAAGATGATTGGGGTGATTTGATTGTTGGAAAAGGAGCTGCAAATACAGGAGTATATGGCTTTGCTTTTCGTACGGCAGAGGCCTATTTAAATCGAGCTGAGGCTAATGCGGAGTTAGGACATACGGATTTGGCCTTAGATGATATTGTACATCTTAGAAGATATCGTTTTGAGACAGAGGTGCCTATAACAGTTTCTACAAAAACGGATGTTATTCAGTTGGTTCGGCAGGAACGCCGTTTCGAGTTGTGTTTTGAGCAACATCGTTGGTTTGATCTTCGGCGCTGGGATCGGCCGAGGATAGAGCATATTTACACGACAGACGTGAACAGTTCTCAAAAAGAGAAATTCGTGCTTGAAGAAAACGATAAAGCGTATACGTTACCTTTACCTGTGGAAGTAAAAGAGTTTGACTATAATCTGGAGAATATCAATCGTCCGGAGAGAAAAGGGGTTATTGTACAATAATTAAAAGAAGAATAGGATGAGAACAAATAAATTACTATCGTTAATCATTGTATTAGGTATGGGATTTTCAGCCTGTTATGATGAGAATGACATTCATACGACGAAGGGAGATATTCCTTATGAATTGAAGGAAGGAGGGGATGCGGTCGATCAATATATTTATAAATTTTATCAAGAGAACGGATCAATTATTATGGTTGATTACGATACGATTGATTACCAGTGGAACATGAGTGGACTAGCAAAAAATGTTTATCTGACAAAACAAGAAGACCGAGTAGTTTTGATGAAGGGGTTTTCTATGTTGGAAAAGACATTTTTAAATATCTATGATATAGACTTTAAAAAGAAGTATTTTCCATTGAAATTGTTGATTGGAAAACAAGTGGGCCGGATGAATTGGGGTGTACTGGAGGATAATGCGGCCTTAGCAGGTCTTAGTTATTTGGCTTTAGGAAAAATACGGGAAGGGGTAGAGAATTTATCAGAAGAAGAGTTGAGAAGCATGCGCGAGTCAACTAACGGAGTGTTCTGGCAAGAGTATCTATTACAAAATGGTATTATTCAAGTTCCGGAGAGTTTTTATGAAGTGAGTAAAGGGTATTATCAATCGTTTTTGGAATATTTACCGGAAAATGAGGGGGTGACTGATGTGGATGTAAGAGATTATGGTTTCTGGTATAGAGATCCTTCAAATTCTTATTCATTGGTGACACCTAATAAAGAAGGTGATTTTAAAGATTTTATGGGAGTAATTCTGACGGTTCCTTATGAAGAGTTAAAACCCGTGCTAGATGCTCATAGTAAATTGAAAGATAAATATGACATCTTGGTAAATTATTTTAAAATGAAATATCAGATTGATCTTGTTGCTATTGGAAATAAACAATTTAAATAATCAAGAATGAATGTAAGGACAGGAATACTAATCTTTGCCGGTTTATTACTGGCAAAGACTAGTGAAGCTCAGTTGTTTGGCAAAAAGTTGGGAGAGTTGAGTCCCGTGACAACCAAGCAGGATTCGGCGGTGGGTGCTAGTAATTATGCCGATATTTTAAAAGATGCGGAGGTGCATGAAGGGATGTTTAAAATATTCAAGAAAAAACAGAAAGTGTATTTTGAAATACCTCAATGTTTGTTGGATAAGGAAATGTTGCTTTCTTCACGGGTAACGGCTACAAGTAATAATACCGACGTGTCGGGAGGAGAAATGCCTCTTCATCCGTTATTGGTGAAATTTACACGGGATGATGAACAAGTGTATTTACATCGGTTGAGTCCGTTGAATCAATGCGACCCGATGTCCCCGATTTATCAATCATTGCAAAGAAATAATGTCGAGCCAATAATGGAGGCTTTTAAAATCGTGTGTGAGAATGCAGATTCTACCGGAATTGTGATTGATGTTTCTTTTTTCTTTTGTTCGGACCAGAAAGAATTAAGTCCTTTTAAACCGCGAACCCCGTTGAGTTTTATTCTTGGGGAGAATCCTTTGGAGGGGAGTTTTTCTAGTGATAAATCGACGATATTAGAAGTGAAATCATTTCCTTTAAATCTGAACATTAAAAGTCGGTTAGTGTATACCGTTGATGATTATCCTTTTACAGCTATTATGACTCGTTCGATCATTCTGTTACCGGATGAGCCTATGAGACCGCGTATATCTGATGTCCGAATCGGGTACTTCCCGTTACGAAAACATATTTATACGGAAAAGGTGGACGAGTTGAAAAAAGTAGATTATATCCAACGATGGCGAATCGAGCCTAAAGATGAGGATGTGGAGCGCTATCGTAATGGAGAACTTGTGGAACCGAAGAAGCCGATCGTGTGGTACATTGATCCCGCTATTCCGGAACGATGGAGAAAATACATTAAGTTAGGGGTTGAAGATTGGCAGGCGGCCTTTGAAGAAATTGGTTTTAAGAATGCGATAGTAGCTAAAGATTATCCGGTGGATGATCCGAATTTTGATCCGGATGATATTCGTTACTCGTGTTATCGTTATATTACTACAGAAACAGCCAATTCAATGGGGCCGGCTTGGATTGATCCTCGTTCGGGAGAAATCATACAGGCTGATGTATTATTCTACCATAACGTGATAAAGTTGTTGCATAACTGGCAATTTGTTCAATTAGCTCAGGTTGACCCTAAAGTGAGGGCAAAAGTGTTTGACGAGGAAACGATGGGGCGAGCATTGCGGTATGTCGCAGCTCATGAAATTGGTCATACACTTGGATTGATGCATAATATGGGGGCATCTTATGCTTACCCGGTAGATTCTTTGCGTTCCGTGACATTTACTCGGAAATATGGAACAACTCCTTCTATCATGGATTACGCTCGTTTTAATTATGTGGCGCAACCGGGAGACGAAGGTGTAAATTTACTTCCCCCACTTTTGGGAGTTTATGATAAATACGCCATAAAATGGGGATATGCGCCTATTGCAGTAGAGAATCCAGAGGCAGAACGTCCGATTCTGAATAAATGGATACAAGAAAAGCAAGATGATCCAATGTATCATTATGGACCTCAGCAGTTTTCTTTGTTTTCGATTGTAGACCCGTCTGCTTTATCTGAATCTTTGGGTAATGATTGTATGAAAGCTAATCGTTACGGGATTGAAAACTTGAAATATATTACGAGCCATTTGTTAGAATGGACGTATGATGAAGGAGTGACTTTTGAGAAGCCAGAAGAACTTTATCGGGAAATATTCAGTCAATATAGGAGGTATATTGAACATATTCTCGTTTATTTGGGAGGTGTTTATTTGGATGCTCCGGTTATGGGTGATCAAAAGAAAGCTTATAAATTCGTAAGCAAGGAAAAACAACAGGAAGCATTAGCTTTTGTATTAGAACAATTACGGGCATTTCCAGATTGGTATTGTCAACCCGAAATAGAACGAAATTTCTCATTCGGGAATACAAAAGTGGCTGAGTATATGGGATTGGTTGTTGGTTCTTTAACGTCAAGTGGTATATTATCGAATCTTTCAGTATGGGAAAAACAGGATGGTAAAGATGCTTATACGCCAGTCGAGTATATGGATGATGTTTATAATCTGGTGATGGAACCAACGCTAAAACGTCAGGATCTTAATCATTACGAACGGGTGATGCAGTACAATTACATCTTGTCATTAATGATGGCCGAGGGAAAAGGGATCACGGGAGAGAAAGGACGACGTTCTTTGGTTGAAGGTGATCATACTGATATATGTTCTTGTTCGACAAGCCATTTGCATGAACGTATGGCTATGAGTCCAGTCGATGGTTCTGACACGAGAATAGTGGCGAATGCTGTTTATCATTATGAGTTGGAAAAAGTTTATAAATTACTAAAACGAGTAATGAATTCTGGAGACCGGGATACACGGGCACATTATCGTAATTTGTATTTCGAGGTATCGAAGTTTTTCGAGAATTAGAATAAGGACGAGATTGATTGAAAAGTTAAATTTTTGGTCAATCTCGCTAATACAATTTTCCGTTGTCTAGTCATACCTTTGAAATTTTCTTAAAATCAAGTGTATGGAACGGTTATATGTATTAATTTTTTTGATTAAAAAGGAGCAATCAGAAAAATTAGTTCCCAATGATTTCCAAGGATTTTATTGATATTACGTGTTGACGAATTTGTCGAGGAAAAGAGGTAGGTTAATATTGGCATCCAATTTATAGATAAATTTGAACAAAACATTCATTTCTGTATCAGTGTGGAGTGTTTGAAAATTAAGATTGTTAAAATTTAAGTGATTCTCATGTAAAAAGAGGGATTCGGGTGAAACATACAATATGTTTAGTCCGTATATAACACCGTAAATATTAAATATTTCACGGATTAGAGAGAAAAAGAATGAGAAGGTTATAAATTTTTATTTAAAGGGGGGATTTGATTCGTTTTTGTAAGTAAAATAATTAATTCATGTTAAATATTAAGTTAAAATCGACTTTTGAGTCACCCTTTTTGCTCCTAAAGGTGTTATATGGGTGTAAGTTCAAATTTAAGTATCAAGTATTATGTTGAAAATTGTATTAATCGTAGGTGTTTTATTATTCAATCTTGTTGGAGTGCAAGCTCACGAGAAGGAGATGGATTCATTGGATAATTTAGTGAAGAAGTTCGAGGCGAATCCTGCGGACCCCCAAACGACAATTCAACTTCTGAGAGAGTTGAAAAACCAAGGGAAGCCGAATCGTGATGTTGTGAACAGGTATTTTCAGACTCAGAAGGAGGCGGATTACTTGAAGGATTATAACTGGTCGATTATCCGGGATTACGTGGATGATGTGAATGCTCCCCAGATTAAATATTTGTTTAACAATCAGTCCAAGTTCATGCAGAACTTCTCGAAGGATGATGTGTTTCAGAAGTTGGATAACGTGTTTGTCGGTCATTTGGAACAATACTACAACAGTAACAAGATCGAGTATAACAAGTATCTGGATTTCTTAAAGAGTAGCGGTTACGAGCATTATGATGTGGTGGCTGACTATTTTTACATCAAGCAATTGCGGGCAGAGCGTAAGTCAGAAGATTATTTCTACAAGGCTAGAAAGTTATTCCGTTATTTCCCCGAGAACAGGAAAATGATCAAGGAGATCACCGATGGTGCGTTGGAGATCATGAATGATGTTTCCCGTTTGAAGGTGATTCAATTGTGGGCAGGTAAAACCGTCGAGTCAAAGAAAGATTTTGATGCCCTTTATAATTATGCCTTGATCTCTAACAAATGTGGTTTCGAGGATGTTGCTAAAAGATATGCTAAGATTGCTACTTCTTTGGCAGAAGAGTCTTCTAACCAGACCATGATGGAGAAGGCAAAGAAATTGTTGCAGTTGGTAAACTAGAATTTGTAACAAAAATATAGCAGGGGGTGATCGTCATGATTACTCCCTTTTTTTGTATCTTCGCAATCTGAACAGATAAAATTGAAAATGGAAAAGAAAGGTTTGATTGTTGCCGTTGACGGCCATTCTTCTACGGGAAAAAGCACGGTATCCAAAATACTGGCTGCACGTTTGGGGTACACGTATATTGACACGGGAGCCATGTATCGGATCGTGACGTTGAAAGCAATGCGTGAAGGATTAATCCGAAACGGGAACGTGGATGATGAGAAGTTGAAAGAAGTTCTTCCGACAATTATTTTCGGTTTTAAATATAACGAGGAAAAAAAACGTTATGAATCTTACATGAATGGCGAGTATGTAGAGGTAGCCATTCGCGGATTAGAGGTTTCTGATAACGTGAGTTTGATTGCTGCGTTGCCTTACGTGCGGGAGTTGCTTGTTGAGAAACAACGGGAGATGGCAAAAGAGGGTGGTGTAATCATGGATGGACGGGATATAGGGAGTGTCGTGTTCCCTCATGCGGAGGTGAAGTTCTTTATGACGGCAAGTCCTGAAGTACGGGCTCAACGACGTTACAAGGAACTGATCGAGAAGGGGGAGCAGGTGACTTATGAAGAAGTGGAAGCGAATGTCCGGAAACGGGATTATATAGATGAACACCGGGAAACAAGTCCTTTGGTGAGAACGTCGGATGCTGTGTTGATTGATAATGGCGATATGACCGTGGAGGAAGAAGTGGAAGAGATGTTAAAGATCATTCGTTCGAAATATGAAAGTAGAAATTGACGAGAATTCCGGTTTCTGTTTTGGGGTTGTGAATGCGATTGCCAAGGCGGAGGAAGAATTGCAACATGGAAGATTATATTGCATAGGAGATATTGTGCATAATAGTTTAGAGGTGGAGCGATTAAAACAGCTGGGATTAAGTACGATAGATCATGATGAATTTGCCCGGTTGAAGGCGTGTCGTGTGTTGTTCCGGGCTCATGGTGAACCACCGAGTTCATACGAACTGGCAAAGAAGAACGGGATTGAGGTGATCGATGCCTCGTGTCCCGTGGTATTGAATTTGCAGAAGAAAATACGAGAGGCATACGAGGAGGTGAGAGCGAACGGGGGGCAGATCGTGATTTATGGAAAAAGAGGACATGCCGAGGTGAACGGGTTGGTAGCACAGACGAATGATGAGGCGTTGATTATCGAGCAAGAGGAAGATTTGAAATCCATCGATTTTTCCCGTCCGGTAATCCTGTTTTCCCAAACAACCAAGAGTTTGGATGGTTTCAAGCGTGTCGTGGAGTTGGTGAAGGAGAATGCGAGGGCCTCCGTGGTAGTAAACGATACAATCTGCCGTAAGGTGGCAAATCGAATCCCGCAGTTGAAAGATTTTGCAGCAAGACATGATGTGATCTTGTTTGTTAGCGGGGAAAAGAGTTCCAACGGGAAGCAACTTTTCGAGGTTTGTCGGGAGGTGAATTCCCGGACTTATTTTGTGCAGGGGGTGAAAGACCTGCGTGATGAGATGTTTGATAAAGCCGATAGTGTCGGAATCAGTGGGGCTACTTCAACACCGAGGTGGGTGATGGAAGAGATAAAGGAGGGGTTAAAAGCTAAAAACTAAAAGTTAAAAGCTAAAACTAAAAAAATAAATTATAGAATTGGGGGTATAGAGATTAACATTTTTAATTTCCAATTTTCAATTAAACATTGTTTTTATGGGAAAGATTAAAAAAATAGGAGTTTTAACTTCAGGAGGCGATGCTCCGGGAATGAATGCCGCTATTCGGGCGGTTGTGAGGGCCGCTATTTTTAATGGCTGTGAGGCTTATGGTATTTACGATGGATATGAGGGATTGATCGAGGGAAATATTGTGCGTATGCATTCCCATGACGTGAGTAATATTATTCAACGAGGAGGAACGATCTTAAAGACGGCCCGTAGCGAGGAATTCCGTACACCGGAGGGACGTACGAAAGCTTACGAGAAGATGCAGAAATTGGGAATTGATGCATTGGTCGTGATTGGTGGGGATGGAACTTTTTCCGGAGCCCGGTTGTTCTGTCAAGAGCATAACGTGCATATTGTCGGGATTCCCGGTACGATAGATAATGATCTTTACGGGACGGATTACACGATTGGATATGACACGGCGGTAAACACTGTGGTGGATGCCGTGGATAAGATCCGGGATACGGCAAGTGCTCATAATCGTTTGTTCTTTATCGAGGTTATGGGACGGGATGCCGGATTTATTGCGTTACGGTCGGCCGTGGCTACGGGAGCCGAGGCTGTTCTGGTTCCGGAAATCGAGACGGATTTGAATGACTTGGATCGTTACCTGGAACATGATTATAAACCTCATAAGTCAAGTGGTATCGTGATCGTGGCAGAAGGTGATAAATCAGGTGGAGCGTACACGATTGCCGATCAGATCGCTAAAAAACATCCCGAATATGATGTGCGAGTAACCGTTCTAGGTCATATCCAAAGAGGAGGATCACCTTCCGCTTTTGACCGCGTGACGGCTAGCACGTTGGGAGTGGCGGCAGTGGATGCTTTGTTGGATGACCAGACCAGTATCATGGTTGGGATTATGAATAAGGATATTGTTCATGTTCCTTTTAACAAGGCTATCAAGAATTCAAAACCGTTAAATCATAATTTGTTGGACATTACGGAAGTTTTGTCTATTTAAAATCTAAAATTAATTCGTTTGTTGTACGCGGATGTCATTATCCCTCTGGGAGTGGAAAGTTTTTTTACTTATTCGGTACCGGAAGAATATGAACATTCGGTAACGGTAGGTGCGCTCGTGGTCGTTTCATTTGTTAAGAATAAACGTTACACGGGTGTTGTCTATGCGTTGCATACGAATCCGCCTGTCGGATTTGAAACAAAACCGATAGAACGAGTTATCGAGGAAGGATTCGCTCTTTCTGGTTCTCATCTGAAATTTTTATTGTGGCTCAGCGAGTATTACATGACGCCACCGGGAGAGGTTATGCGTGCAGCATTACCTGTTTCGATGCGCTTGGAGAGTTACACGAGTTTGAGTTTGGTGAACGGCTGGGAAGAGCGGTTGGTAGATGAAAGTGAATTAAGCCGGGAAGAGAAGGAGATCATGGGAGTATTTCGAGAAAGAGGTGAGATATGTATGGCCGAAGTCGAAAAACTCTTGAGGAGAAAGGATGTCTATGTTGCTGTTCGAGCCTTATTGGAAAAAGAAATTATCGGAATCAAGGAGTCGGTAGATGATCTGTTCAAGCCTAAAATTGAGCGTTTGGTGAGATGGAAACGAAAGTTCACGAGTGAAGAATTGGACGGGATTCTTGATAGCTTAAAACGGGCGAGGGCTCAATACAAAATGCTGTGTGATTGGGTGTATTATAGCGACGAGCATCGGGTCGAGGGGGTGCCTAGAACGGAGTTTATTCAGAAAATCGGTAGTTCGGCCTCGGCCTTGAAAGGATTGTGTGAACGGGGCGTGTTGGAAATTGTTGTGCAGGAAGTCAGCCGTTTAGAGGTATCTAAAGAGGAAGTGGAGGATGTACACGCTTTGTCGGGGGCGCAAGAAAAGGTTTTGGGCGACATTCAATGGTATTACAAGGAGAAGGATTGTGTCTTGTTGCAGGGCGTAACTTCTTCGGGTAAGACTGAAATATATATTCATCTGATACAAGAGACGCTAAGGCAAGGAAAACAGGTGTTGTACTTGTTACCGGAAATTGCGTTAACAGTACAGATCGTGAAACGCCTGCGACGGGTCTTTGGGGATCAAGTCGGCGTTTATCATTCGGGTATGGCAGATAGTGCCCGGGCGGAGATGTGGCGTAAACAGAATGGTACGAATCCTTATCCCGTGGTGTTGGGTGTGCGGTCATCCGTGTTCTTGCCTTATAAACAATTGGGTTTGGTTATTGTTGACGAGGAGCATGAAAGTTCTTACAAGCAAAAAGAACCGGCACCCCGCTATAACGGTCGTGATGCCGCTATAATGCTTGGAAAGATGAGTGGGGCAAAAATATTGTTGGGTTCAGCAACACCTTCTTTTGAAAGTTATCAGAATGCCCTAAGCGGGAAATATGGTTTCGTGCAACTGACAACCCGTTACGGGGAAGTGATGATGCCGGAACTGTTGTTCGTGGATATGAAGGAGTATCGTCGTAAAAAGATGATGAAAGGGAGTTTTACTCCGGTTTTGTACGAGGAAATGAAACGGGTGTTGGAGAGCGGGATGCAGGTGATTTTATTCCAGAATAGACGGGGGTATTCGACTTATTTACAATGTGACCGTTGCGGTTCCATCTTGAAATGTAAACATTGCGATGTGAGTATGACTTATTATCGCTACCGGAACACGCTGAATTGTCATTATTGCGGGAGCCTGCGGGCTGTTCCGGCCGTGTGTCAGGAGTGTGGGCAGGGACATTACGTGAATCGTACTCCGGGAACGGAACGGATAGAGGAAGACGTGAAACAGTATTTCCCGAAGGCCCGGATTGCCCGAATGGACTTGGATGTGATGAGTAATAAGGCAAAGTTCAGGGCTTTAATCGATGATTTTGAAAGTGGAAATTTGGATGTGCTGATCGGCACACAGATGGTTTCGAAAGGGTTGGATTTTGAACGGGTGAAACTTGTCGGGGTGATGGATGCCGATAGTCTGATGGGATTTCCCGATTTCCGGGCAGAGGAGCGGGCTTATGATATGTTGATGCAAGTGAGTGGACGCAGTGGACGAAAAGGTGAGCGCGGAAAAGTGGTAATTCAGGTAACAGATATGCAAAGTCGAGTGTATCAGTTGGTGAGGAAGGAAAACTATAGAGAGTTTTACACTCAGTTATCCCAAGAACGGGAAATGTTTAACTATCCCCCCTTTTCCCGGTTGATTCAGGTAGAGTTGAGGCATGTGGATGAGGTGGTTTTGAGAAATGCCGCAAACGAGTTAGCTAGGTTGCTGCGGGAACGGTTGGAACGTAGGGTATGCGGCCCGGCAGAACCGGATGTGTCCCGGGTTAGAAAAATGTATCGGATACAAATTCTGATAAAGGCGGAACAAGGTCTTTCCCTGTCAAAATTGAAAGCATTCTTAAAGCAGAAAAGTGATGAATTGGTGAAAACTCCTATTGGTAGGGGAGTGCGTATTTATTTCGATGTTGACCCGTTATAATTGGGTTGTATTTTGTCGCTAGTATCGGACGTTGAGCATGATTTATTTCTTATCTTTGTTTGGAACGAAGGCCGTTCCGACTGTTTCGTCGAAAAATATATAGGTTATTGTTAAGTCATAAAATCTTGATTTTTGCTTACTTTTTGAGAGTGGTCTGTTAACAAGTATGTCATGAGAAAAGGTGAAATGTTAAAAAATAGACCATATCTTAGTAATATTCCGTATTTTAAGAGGAGATTAGAAATTATTTGGGAAAACCTTAAAATTTGTTTTAACATTATTTAGTGTCTTTGATTTTAACATTTGGCGGAATAATCTCTATTTTTGGAAAAACAGAAAACGGTGAAGATACAGATTCTCTTTTTGAGGAGATTGAAACCGAAGTGGAATATTTACGTTAGACAAAGTAGTAATATAAATCAATATAAAAATCAATGATATGAATACGGTTGATATCAAAGCATTGAATGAGCGCATACAGCAAGAGAGTTCTTTTGTGGATATGATTAGTATGGAGATGAACAAAGTGATCGTCGGACAGAAGCACTTGGTAGAAGGACTGATGATCGGTATGCTTTCTAATGGACATATTTTGTTGGAGGGAGTTCCCGGTTTGGCGAAAACCTTGGCGATAAATACACTAGCACATATTATTAATGCTAAATTCAGTCGAATCCAGTTTACCCCGGATTTGTTACCGGCTGACGTTGTCGGTACGATGATTTATTCTCAGAAAAGAGAAGAGTTCGTGGTGAAGAAAGGACCGATTTTCGCTAACTTTATTCTGGCGGATGAGATTAACCGGGCCCCGGCGAAAGTGCAATCGGCCTTGTTGGAGGCGATGCAGGAGCGTCAGGTGACTATCGGGGATATGACTTACAAGTTGGAAGAACCATTCTTGGTGATGGCAACCCAGAATCCGATCGAGCAGGAAGGAACTTATCCTCTTCCCGAGGCTCAGGTTGACCGTTTCATGTTGAAAGTGGTGATTGATTACCCGAAAAAAGACGAAGAAAAATTGATCGTTCGTCAGAATTTGGAGAAAATTTATCCCCAGTCTAACACGATCCTACAACCGGAAGATATTCTGCGGGCTCGTGAGGTGGTGAAGGAGGTTTACCTGGACGAGAAGATCGAGAAATATATTGTTGACATCGTGTTTGCAACACGTTACCCGCAAGAGCATGGCTTGGAAAAATTCGTTTCCATGATTGCTTACGGGGCATCTCCTCGTGCTAGTATCAGTTTGGCCAAAGCAGCACAAGCGTACGCTTTCATTAAACGTCGCGGATATGTAATCCCGGAAGATGTTCGTGCTGTTTGTCATGACGTTCTGCGTCATCGTATCGGTTTGAGCTACGAGGCTGAAGCGAATAACTTGACCAGCGAGGATATTATCAGTGAAATTTTGAACACGGTAGAGGTACCTTAGTGATTGAAGACCGATTAATTTACGATTTGTGAATTACGATTTACGTTTAAAAAAGCATTGATTTGCGGTCGGAAATCATAAATCTAGAATCATAAATTAAAGAGGGTTGGAATTTAAAATCTAAAATTTTTAAATCTAAAATTAACTAAGGTGGAGACTTCAGATTTATTAAAACGTGTCAGGCAGATTGAGATAAAGACTCGGGGATTATCGAGTAATATCTTTGCGGGGGAGTATCACACGGCTTTTAAAGGTCGGGGAATGACGTTTAGCGAGGTGCGGGCCTATCAATACGGGGATGACATCCGAAGTATTGACTGGAACGTGACCGCTCGTTATAACCATCCTTACGTGAAGATATTCGAGGAAGAACGGGAGTTGACCGTGATGTTGTTGATTGACGTGAGTGCCTCGCGTAATTTCGGTACGGTGTCGAAACTGAAAAAGAATCAGATTACCGAGATTGCGGCCGTGTTGGCTTTCTCTGCCATTCAGAACAACGATAAGATTGGCGTGATCTTCTTTTCTGACCGGATCGAGAAATTTATTCCGCCGAAGAAAGGACGGACACATATTTTGCATATCATCCGGGAATTGGTGGATTTTTATCCGGAACACAAGGAAACGAATATCTCTGTGGCGTTGCAATATCTGACAAATGCGATCAAGAAACGGTGTACTTGTTTCCTGATTTCCGATTTCATGGATGATCACGATTTCGAACACCCGTTGATTATTGCCAATAAGAAACATGACGTGGTGGCTTTGCAATTGTACGATCGTAGAGAGAAAATATTGCCTCCTGTCGGGTTGATGTACTTGACGGATGCGGAGACAGGAGAAAGTGTTTGGGTGGATACATCCGACAAGAAAGTCCGGGACGAGTTCGAAGCGTATGGCATCGAACGAGACAAGGAACTGGATCGGATATTCAAACATGCCGGTGTCGACATGGCATCTATCAGCGCTGATGAAGATTACGTGAGGTCATTGATCACGTTATTCAAGAAAAGAGGGGCTGGATATTAATTGAACATTGAAAATGGAGAATTAAAATGAAAAATAGAATTATTCTATTCGTAATTATCCTACTAGGTTGTGTCAGTGCTTTGAAAGCACAAAATCGGGAATATAGTGCCGAGATTGACACGAACTATATCATGATCGGGGATCAGATTCATTTCCGGATGAAAGTGAAGGCTGAACCGGGTGTGAAAGTGGCATTCCCTCAATTGAAGGACACGATAGCACAAGGAATCGAGATTATATCCGGGCCGGTTCATGATTCTATCATGGAAAAGGACGGACGGGTACTCGTGCAGGAAAGTTACGTGATAACTTCTTTTGATTCGGGCGTGTTCGTGATTCCACCAATGCCCATTGAGATTCAACAGGAAAGTTATAATAACACGCTGCGTACTGATCCGTTACACTTGATCGTGAATACTTTCGTGGTTGATCAGCAGAAAGGAAATTACGATATTGTAATGCCTTTGGCTGCCCCGTGGACATTTGCCGAGATATTACCTTACTTGTTATGGACATTGTTGGGAATCGTGGTGATTCTTCTGGTTGTCTGGATTATCAAAGTTCGGAAATCCCGTAAGAGTCTTTTCCATCACGAAAAACCGGCAATTCCTCCGTACGTGTTGGCCATGAAGGCTTTGGAGGAGATCAAGAAGGAGAAATTATGGCAGAGTGGAAAGACCAAAGAGTATTACACGCAATTAACTGACACGATCCGGAATTATTTGGATGGAGAATTGGGTATCTCAGCGATGGAACAGACTTCTTTCGAGACTTTGAAGGCTTTGGAGAAATGCGAGCAGGTAGGTGCAAAGCAACGGGATAAGTTGGCAGATATGTTTGAAACGGCTGATTTCGTGAAGTTTGCTAAAGCGGAGCCGTTGCAGGATGAGAACGTACGGAATTTGGATATTGCCTATGATTTTGTACAGGAAACTAATGATACAATTCGAGCCGAGCATGAGAAAGAACGCCTGGAGCAGGAGTTGAAAGAACAACAGGAGAGGGAGGCGAGAGAGAAGGCGGAAAAGGAAGAGAAGGAAACCGGAGAGGAGAAAGATAACGGAAATTAATTTATGATTTATGATTTACGATTTATGATTTGTTTGCAATCAAAACCTTAAATCAAGAAATTAAATAGAATCTAAAATAGAAGATATGTTTGGATATGAATTTGCAAATCCCGAGTACTTTTGGTTGTTGTTGGTGCTGATACCAATGATTATCTGGTACATATTCAAGGAGAAACGCTCGCATGCTGATTTGAAGTTTTCTTCAATCCGGGTGTTCAAGCAAATGAAACGGGGTAGCCGGATCTGGTTACGTCATTTGTTGTTTGCAGCTCGGGTTTTGGCCATTCTATTTTTGGTTCTGGCATTGGCTAGACCGCAATCCAGCACGAGTTGGCAGACCTATAACAGCGAGGGTATTGATATTATGCTGGCATTGGATATTTCCGGTAGTATGTTGGCACGAGATTTTACTCCTGATCGACTGGAGGCAGCCAAGGAGGTTGCGACTAAGTTTATATTGGAGCGTCCTCAGGATCGTATCGGGCTGGTTGTTTTTAGCGGGGAAAGTTTCACGCAAAGTCCTTTGACGACGGATCAAGCCGTGTTAGTCAACGTGATGAAGGATATTCATAGCGGGATGATTGAAGATGGAACAGCTATTGGCCTCGGGTTGGCAAATGCGGTAAATCGTTTGAAGGACAGCAAGGCGAAATCCAAGGTGATCATTCTTTTGACGGATGGAGTCAACAACCGGGGAGCGATTGCACCGATGACGGCTGCAGAATTGGCAAAAACTTTTGGTATCCGGGTTTACACGATCGGTGTCGGGTCTTTGGGTGAGGCTCCTTATCCCGTGCAAACGTCCTTTGGGATGCAATTACAGCGAATGCCGGTTGAGATAGATGAAGATATATTGACCCAGATTGCTGACATGACAGGCGGTAAATATTTCCGGGCAACAGATAACAAAAAACTGGAGCAAATTTATCAGGAGATTGATCAATTGGAGAAGAGTAAGGTAGAAGTCAAACATTTCAGTCGTAAGAACGAGCAGTATTTCTATTTTGCTTTGATCGGGGCTTTGTTATTAATTGTGGAGGCGTTAGGGCGATACACGTTGTTGAGGAAAATTCCATAATTGTAAGTTTTAAATCTTAGATTGTGAATTGATGCAATCCGGAATTTAAAATCTAGAATCATTAAATTTAAAATTGAAAGGGTTATGTTTAGATTTGCACATCCTGAATTATTATACTTGCTGATTATCATACCATTGTTGATTGTTTTTTACGTGGTAGCAAGGATTCGGAAGAAAAAAGCGATTGCTGAATTCGGGAGTCCCGAATTACTGTCAACACTGATGCCTTTGCAATCTTATAAGCGGGAGACATTAAAATTTATACTTGTTCTGGTAGCTTTGTTTTTCGTCATTCTTGGGGTTGCAGGTCCTCAGTTCGGGTCAAAATTGCAACAAGTAAAAAAAGAGGGCGTGGAGTTAATTATTGCGTTGGATGTGTCAAATTCCATGATGGCGCAGGATATAAAGCCCAGCCGGTTGGATGCGGCGAAACAGGCCATTTCCCGAATGGTGGAAAAATTAAGTGATGATAAAGTGGGATTGATCGTATTTGCAGGGGATGCTTACGTGCAATTGCCGATCACGACGGATTATTCTTCGGCTAAATTATTCCTATCTGGAATTAATACCGATATTGTCCCGATACAGGGTACGGCGATAGGAACGGCAATAGATTTGGCTGCGAAGTCGTTTACCCCGGACACGGAGGCATCGAAAGCGATTATCGTGATCACGGATGGTGAAAACCATCAGGACGATGCGATTGCCGCGGCTAAAGCTGCCCGGGAAAAAGGTATCTACGTACACACGATCGGGATGGGATTGGCACAAGGAGGACCGATCCCGGAGAAGGGAAATCCCGGACAATACATGAGAGACGGGAGTGGTAACCCGATTATATCCAAGCTGGACGAGGAAACATTGAAAGAGATTGCCAAGGCCGGAGAGGGAATATTCGTGCGGGCAAGTAATTCGAACGTGGGATTAAACACCTTGTTGGACGAGATTGATCGTATGGACAAGACATTATTGGAAGAACGGGTATTCAGTGATTATGCTGAAAAATACCAGTATTTCCTGATTATGGCATTGATATTCGTGTTGCTGGATTTCATGGTATTGGGACGTAAAAACAAGAATTTCTTGAAGATCAATATATTTGGAAGTGAGACGAAAAGTGTTGAAACGAATCGGTAAATTTTAAACGAGACATTATGGTGAAGATATTGATAACGATGATAGCAGCTGTAGTTATAAGTTTACCATCGGCTGCGCAACAGGAACGAAAGTTTATTCGGGGTGGGAATGATCTGTTTAATAAACAGGATTTTGAGAAGGCTGAAGTGGAGTATCGTAAGGCTTTAGATACGGAAGTGAAATCATACGAGGGTGCGTTTAACCTGGGAGATGCGCTTTATAAACAGAAAAAGTTTGACGAGGCATTACAACAATTCCAATCGTTGGCACAGAATGAAAAAGACAAGGAAAAATTAGGAGAGTTGTATCACAACATCGGAAATACTCTTTTGGCCATGAACAAGTTGGATGAGAGTATCGAGGCTTATAAACAGTCGTTGAGAAACCGTCCGAATTCCCAAGAGACAAAGTATAACCTGGAGTTTGCCCGCAAGCAGAAACAGGATCAACAAAATCAAGATCAAAATCAAGATCAAAATAAGGACCAGAATAAGGACCAGCAGGATCAAAATAAAGATCAACAGAATCAAGATCAGAACAAAGATCAGAATAAGGACGAGAATAAAGATCAAAACAAGGATCAAAACAAGGACCAGCAAGATCAGAATAAGGATCAACAAGATAAAGATAAACAGGATCAAGATCAGAAAGATCAACAGAATAAAGACCAGCAAAACAAGGATCAACAGAATAAGGATCAACAACAGCAGGACCAACAGGCCCAGCCTAAAATCTCTAAAGAGGATGCCAAACGCTTGTTAGAGGCTTTGGAGGCAGATGAAAAGAAAACACAGGAAAAGGTACAGAAAGATAAAGTTCAAGCTCAAAAGGCAAAGAAGATGAAGATTGAGAAAAACTGGTAACTTTGTACGTTTTTCCATAGAGATAATAAAGAATTAAAAGATAAACAAATGAAGTCATTCATTATCATATTGCTATTATGCGTTATTGGTGGGTCTAAGTTATTTGCCCAAAAGACAGAATTTATCGCATCCGCACCTTCCGTTGTGGAAGTCGGGGAGCAATTCCGTCTTTCCTTCGTGTTGAACAACAAGGGGGAGAACTTACAGGTTCCCACGATAAAAGGGTTTGATTTACTGGCAGGACCGTCATTGAGTACGTCTTCTAACATCACGATTATCAATGGCGATATGAAACAAAATCAAGAGTACACGTACACTTATATTTTGGAAGGACAGGAAGAAGGAGAGTTTACGATCGAGCCGGCCACGATCACCGTGGATGGTAAAGAGTATAAGTCCCAGCCCTTGAAGATAAAAGTGATTAAAGGTTCTGGGAAACCTCGAAATAATGCCCAAAGTTCCGGGGATGTTTCTGAGAACCGGGGAAGTACTTCGATTACGGATGATGATTTGTTCCTGCGAATGGATGTGAGCCGCAACACGCTTTACGTGGGTGAGAGTTTGACTGCCACGTTGAAAGTATATGCCCGGGTAAATCTGGTTGATGTGCAGGGGAAAAAGATCCCGCCTTTTGACGGGTTCCTGACAGAAGACGTGAAGATTCCCCAGATTCATTTGGAACGTGAGGAATATAACGGGAAAATATATGATCGGGTAGGCGTGTTACAAAAAACGATTCTTTTCCCGCAACATGCCGGGACGTTGACGATCGAGCCTTACGAGTTGTATTGTCTTGTCCGCCAACGGGTGGGGAGTCGTGGTGGTAGTATCTTTGATGACTTTTTCGGGAATTCCCGTGATGTCCGTGTACTCTGCAAGAGTAAACCCGTGAAAATTACCGTGAAACCTTTACCAGAGGCCGGAAAGCCTTTAGGATTTAGCGGTATGGTGGGAACCCTTGCCATGACAACCTCTATGTCAACAGATACCTTGAAAGCGAATGATGCGTTGACGTACAAGGTGGTGTTACGCGGGAATGGAAACATGAAATTGTTAGAGGCTCCGAAAATCACTTTCCCGCATGATTTTGACGTGTACGATCCGAAAGTGACCAGGGATATAAGCGGAACGTCCGGAACCGTTACTTTTGAATATCTCGTGATTCCTCGTTATGCGGGGGATTACAAGATTCCAGCCGTGCAATATTCCTATTTTGACCCGCAAGCCGGGGCTTATAAGATGTTGAAGGGAAAGGAGTATTCTGTTCGGGTTGAAAAGGGAAATGAATCCAGTCAAGGATCCGGGGAGGCAGCCTTACAGTCGTTCAAGAAAGAAGATGTCAGGATGTTGGGACAGGATATTCGCTACATCAAGACACACAAGAACGACCTCCGTCCGAAGGGAGTGTTGTATTTCGCCACGATGGAATACTGGTTGAGTTTCTTGATTCCTTTTGTACTTTTCGTGGTCGGGATGATTCTTAATCGTCGCCGGATCAAGGCAAATGCCGATTTGGTACGGGTGAAGAGTAAAACGGCGAATAAAATGGCTCAGAAACGTTTGCGGGCAGCCTCTGTTGCGATGAAAGCCGGAAACTCCGAGCTATTCTATCAAGAGACGTTGAACGCTTTGTGGGGATATGTTAGTTATAAATTGAACATAGCCGCATCAGAATTGAATCGGGACAATATCAGTGATCACCTGACTCGTCGGGGGGCAGACGCGACGTTAATTCAGAGCTTTATCGAGGTGCTCGATCATTGCGAGTACGCTCGTTATGCCCCGGGTGCTAATCAAGGAGAAGAGATGGATAACGTGTACAAGGATAGTATATCTATTATCACGAAATTGGATAAAGCGATATGAAAGCTAAAAGTTAGAAACTAAAAGTTGAAAAGAATGAAAAGGATATATATAATATTGATGTTGCTCTTATCCGGTGTGGTGACCTATGCTACTGATGTCAAGACGCTGGCGGAAGAGGCAACTAAAATGTACCAGGAAGGTGACTATCAGAAAGCGATTGATTTGTATAACGAGATGTTGTCCGATGACCTGGAATCCGCGACCGTGTATTACAATTTGGGAAACTGTTATTACAAGCAAGGGGAGACTGCGAAAGCTATATTGAATTACGAACGTGCTTTATTGTTGCATCCGGGCGATAATGATATAAAGTATAATCTGACGATGGCACAAAAGGCCACGGTTGACAATATCAAGGTATTACCGGAACTTTTCCTTGTACGTTGGTATAATGCTTTCGTGACCGCTTTCACGGCTGATCAATGGGCGTACGTGTCTGTCATCCTGTTTATTGGATTTCTGATCATGGCAGCGTTGTTCTTCCACGCGACATCTATATCATTAAAGAAAAGTTGGTTCACTTTAGGGATAATCATGCTGTTGGTGTCCGTGATGACCATTTTCTTTGCTTTGAAACAATATCACCGGATGACCGACAGGGATAGCGGGATTATCATGACTCCCAGCGTGGTGGTACGAGGGGCTCCGGATAATAGCGGTACCGAATTGTTCGTGATCCACGAAGGACTGAAAGTACAAGTTATCGGAACTCTAGGAGATTGGTACAACGTGCGTTTGGCCGATGGAAACGAGGGGTGGATTGCTAAAACGGATTTGGAAAAGATATAGTAGCGGGATACATAAAATGTACAGTGAAGGGGATAGCTGCAAAAATAAGCAGTTATCCCCTTTACTATTGGGAGATTGTATAAATGATTAAGTGATTAAAAGAGCGTTGGGTAGAGGGTTGGAATCACTAAATCGGAAATCACGAAATCAAAAAATTAGTAGGATCTAAAGTTAACAGGATGACTAACATCCCTTTTCCCGGGGTGATCCATGCCCGTAACATGACGGTAGGGTGACTGTTAGGCGACAGTTAGGCGCCATCGCCCGATTGTCGCCCGATTATCGCCCGATCATTGCCGCCATTTTAATAAATAATAAGCAAAAATAACATACTCGAATACCCCGTCAACCGGGCCAATAACAAGGCTATTCACGTTCAAGAATAATATTGCGGGCCATTATATCCCCGGTAAAGTGCTGGGAGAAGGGATGCATCTCCTGATATATTTATTTGAATAATATTGATATCGTGATAAAAGTAGCCTTGTTTTGATTATATCGAATTCACATTAAATCGTACATAGTTTCGCGTGATAAGAAAAATTATTAGGTTTTGTGGCGTGATAAATCATTTTACTTTGTAAATTTGTAATCCGGTACGATTTTTTACTCGTGCCGGGTAACAACCTGTAATAGATTATCATGGAGAATTTTATTGTTTCGGCGCGTAAATATAGACCTGCAAGTTTCGACACGGTGATCGGGCAGCACTCGATTACATCCACGTTGAGGAATGCGATTCTTAATAAACAACTGGCTCAGGCTTATTTGTTCTGTGGACCCCGTGGGGTGGGCAAGACAACCTGTGCCCGTATATTTGCCAAGACGATTAATTGCATGAATCTACAACCGAATGCCGAACCTTGTAATGAGTGTGAGTCGTGTAAGGCGTTTAATAGCGGGCGTTCGTTGAACATTCACGAGTTGGATGCTGCCTCTAACAATAGCGTGGATGATATTCGAGGTCTGGTTGATCAGGTGCGGATATTGCCGCAGGTGGGAAAATACAGCGTGTATATTATTGATGAGGTGCATATGTTGAGTGCCTCGGCTTTCAACGCTTTCTTGAAAACGTTGGAAGAGCCGCCTGCCCATGCCATTTTTATTCTGGCAACGACCGAAAAGCATAAGATATTACCGACGATTTTGTCACGTTGTCAGATTTACGACTTTAACCGGATAAAGGTACCCGACACGATCGAGCATCTGAAACGAATTGCAGCCAAAGAAGGTGTACAGGCCGAGGAAGAGGCGCTGAACGTGATCGCGCAGAAGGCCGACGGGGCCATGCGTGACGCCTTGTCGATCTTCGATCAAGTGGTGAGTTTTTGCGGGAAGGATTTGACCTATGATAAGGTGATCGAGAATCTGAACGTGTTGGATTACGATTACTATTTTAAGTTGACAGATTTATTCCACGATGGTAAAGTAGCCGAAACATTCTTGCTTTTTAACGAGATCATGGAGAAAGGTTTTGATGCCGGTAACTTGGTTTCCGGGTTGGGACGTCATTTCCGTGATTTATTGGTTGCTAAAGAAGAAATCACCGTGCAATTGCTGGAGGTGAGTGCGTCCATCAAGGAACGTTACCTGAAACAAGCGAAAACTGTAACTCCCGAATTCATATTTGATGCCTTGAAAGTGATCGAGCAATGTGAGATGCAGTATAAAATGCGTGTGGAGAAACGTTTATGTGTGGAACTCACCTTGATCAAGTTATGCCAAATTAATGAACTAAAAAAAAAAGTCTTAGCATAGAGGAATTTACCGGGTTATTAAAGATAGTTGATTTTAATGGGAAATTCCAACAAACGGATGGTGGGACAACGGTTCCGGTTGCTGGGGAAAAGCCTTCTGTGCCTGCCGGAAAAACGAATACTTATAAGGCAGAACCGCCACATTCATTTAAATTGAAAATGGCAATGGCGGAGACCCGGGAGAGCTTGCAGGTCCGGCAGGAAGAGGGTGGTGCAAAGGTTGAGGATAACCGGGTAAAAGCACAAAGCGAATTTACGATGGCGGATGTGATTTCTGCGTTGGAAACTTACGTCGCAACTTCGCAGGAAGATACGACCGTTAAGATTGCCTTGACTTCTCACACTCCAAAAGTGCAAGGGTTTGTTATCACGCTTGAGGTTGATAATGACTTTTTATTGTCCAAGGTGACGGATATCCATCCTTACTTGCTCTCCTTCCTTACCAAAAGATTGAATAACGGTTTTATTACCTTGAATGTTCAAGTTTACACGGAACCGGAAAATGGCGAGGAGAAAAAACGGCTTTTCACGGCTAAGGATAAATTCGATCATTTTGTCGAGATCAATCCAGCCGTGAGTGAGTTGAAAGCCTTGTTCGGGTTGGAGATAGAATGATGTAATTTTAAATTTTAGATTTTAGATTTTAAATTTCCAGCCGCACGGGGTGGGACGATGCCTTTTGATTCCATACTAAATTCTAAGCTTTAAACTTTTCTTCATTTTCAATTGTTAAATAGTTTCTCCTGCGGCGAGATGGAGCAATTTGTCTTTTTCACCGACGATCCAAACCACGTCACCGGCCTCGAAGGTTGTGTCCGGGGTGGGGTTCATTGTGGAGGTGCCGTTGCGTTCGATGCCGATGACGAGACAGGCGGCTTTATCACGGATACCGGATTCCCGGATGGTGCGTCCCACGAGTGGCGTGTCGGCCTCAATGGTGAATTGTTCCAAGATGACTTCCGGGGGACGCTGTAGTTCAAGTTCGTGTTTCCGTTTTTCTATGCGGTTTTCGACAAACTCACGGAAGACGTTAATTTCTTTGTCCGTGGCGGCCACGATGATATGGTCGAAAGGATACAGGCGTTCTTCCCCACCGGGAATGTTTATTCGTTCTTCTCCCCGGATGATTGTTACTACGCTGACCCCACAGGTCTGGCGGAAATTCAATTCCTTTAGCGTTTTGCCGACGCTGGGAGAGGATTGCGACACTTCGAAGTCAGCGAGGTGGAGATCCCGGTCAAGTAAATGTTTGACAAAACGTTGTTTGATGGGAGACTTGCGTTCTTGTTCCTTTTGTCGGGCCGTGAAGTTACGCAGGAAACGACGTTCCAGTTGTATGGAGTATTTTTTTAACCGTTTGGAATAGATGAAAAACAGGATGACTGCGGTGGCGATCACGAGCAGAAGGCCGGCAGCGACGTTCACGAGGCTGGATATGACGAACATCACGATCCCGATGCAGAGCGCTACCCGCAGTACGATGAGGGATACGAGTGGTCCCCGGTTGTATTTACTATCATTCCATAATTGCTGGAATTCTTCCGAATGGTTCTTTTTCATCATGATAGCCCGTAGGAAGGGGGAGATAAGTAGCAGGATGGCAACGGCACTAACAAGGCCGCCCTGTATGCCGGGAAGTTCCTTGCGGATTAACGGGGTCAGGTATTGTAGGAAAAGAGCTATGGTGAAGACCGACAGGATGGTGTAGGTGATCACTATGCGGCATAACGCTTTCAGTAGTTGGTGCCATGTGCTTTTATGGCGGATCGTGTTCGTTCCCGTGCTATACCTGTCAAGGAAATGAATCCAAGGGGCCGGTAGGTGTTTGGTCACGAACTGGTAGGCGGGGTCTGCCAAGCGAATCATGTAGGGGGTGAAAAAGGTGGTGATGACGGAGACGGTAACTACTATGGGGTAGAGAAATTTGTCCGTCACGTGCAGGGTCATACCTAGACTTGCGATAATAAAAGCAAATTCTCCAATCTGTGCTAACGAGAATCCCGATTGGATGGCAATCCGGAGGCTTTGCCCGGACAGGAGTATACCGGATGCGGCAAACGTGATTTGTCCAGCCATGACGACTGCGGTGATCAGTAATATCGGGAACCAGTACTCGACGAGCATGGCGGGATCGATCATCATCCCGACCGAGACGAAAAAGATCGCCCCGAAGAGATCTTTCACGGGTTTAATGAGGTGTTCGATGTTTTCGGCCTCGATGGTTTCCGCTAGGATGGACCCCATGACAAAAGCCCCCAAGGCGGAGGAAAAACCGGCTTTCACGGCAAGTAGAACCATGCCGAGACAGAGTCCGAGTGACACGACTAATAATGTTTCCCCGTTGAGCCATTGTTTCGTTTTTTTCAGGAAGGTCGGGATGAGGAATATCCCGGTAATAGACCAGAAAACGAGGAAGGCGATGAGTTTAAGGATGCTGTCGACCATTTCCATACCTTCAAAATGCTTGCTGACGGCCAGCGTGGAAAGTAATACCATGAGGACGACGGCGAAGAGATCTTCCACGACAAGAATTCCGAAGACGACTCCTGCGAAACGCTGATTACGGAGCCCCATGTCGTCAAACGCTTTGAAAATGATGGTGGTGGATGACATCGAGAGCATTCCCCCGAGAAAGAGGCTATTCATGTGTCCCCATCCGAGTGACAGCCCGGTGATGTAACCCAGCATCATCATGGCACCCACGATGGTGAGGGCGCTGATCATGGCGGTTCCCCCGATGTTCATGAGTTTTTTGAAACTAAAGTCAAGTCCCAAGGCAAACAGGAGGAAAATGACCCCGATGTCAGCCCAGATATGAATATTCTCGGCATCCATGATCATGGGGCCGCCAAACGTGTAGGGGCCCGCGATAATACCTGCCATGATATAGCCCAGCACGACAGGTTGTTTTAGCCATTTAAAGAGGATGGTTATCAATCCGGCGGAAAATAAGATAATCGCCAAATCCGATATTAGGACAGGAATGTCTGACATGATGTTTATTTTTGCGGGAGCAAAGTTAATGATTTTTGATTTGGATGAATAAATATCAATTATCTTTGTGTGGATATGAGAAAAAAAATCAACATTCAAAAAGGGGCCGTGTTGGGGGCGATACTCACGACGATTGTCGCGGGAATGTTGCTTTCCGTGGTACAGGTTGTCGTGAAACCACCGTTGCTGTTGGGGGAGAGATTGTTGCCGGGCGGAGGATGGGTTCAAATTGTGCTGGCAGCTCTTTTCGGTGGATGGCTATATTTGCAGATGTTCGACCGGAAACGACGAGGCGTGTGGCGGAGACGTATTTGGCTACTCTTCTCGATCGTGTTCTTTAGCCAGCTATTTTTAGGGATTTTCGTGGATAGTGTGTTTCTGATGTCGGGAAAACTTCATTTCCCCATACCCGGACTGATCCCGGCGGGAGTATTTTACCGGGGAGAGGTTTCATTCATGCCGTTTTTGTTTCTCGTAACGATTCTATTGTCCGGGGGCGCGTGGTGCAGCCAGCTCTGTTATTTCGGGGCGTGGGATAGTCTGGCAGCGGGAAAAAATGGAAAACGGGAGGTCCCTTCTTCTAAAATGAGGTCCCGAATGCGTTGGACGGTATTGTTTGTATTTATAGGTGTTGCTTCTGCGTTGAGAGGCTTCGGGGTTCCGGTGATTTATTCCACGGGACTTGCGGCTTTTGCCGGGATGGTGGGAATCATGGTTATTGGGTTCGTGTCTAAAAGGCGTCATGTTGCCATGCATTGCTCCTCCTATTGTCCGGCGGGAACGTTGGTCATGTACTTGAAACACGTGTCTCCATGGCGATTGCGTCTGAACGATCGTTGCCGGCATTGCATGGCTTGTACGCGGGTGTGTCGGTATGGGGCTCTGTCGAAAGCAGACGTGCTGAAAGGGCGTCCGGCAATCAACTGTACTTTGTGCGGAGATTGTCTCGCAGGATGCGGTCATGATGCCTTGGAGTATCATTTTTGGGGAATCTCTCCTATATTGGCGGAACGCCTTTGGTTGGGGACTACACTGGTACTTTTCACGTGTTTCCTTTCTATTGCCCGGGTTTAAATATGTGGAAAAAAAGATTGCATATTTTGGTTTTTTTAACGTGCATATCCGCGTAGGGATACTACATTTGTGTGCTAATCAATAAAAAATATGAAAATAGACCGATTTCTTCAATTATTTGTGGTAAAGGAAAAAAAGTTTTACCCTTTGTATATCGAACAAGCCGCTAATATAGAGGCTGCAGCCAAACTTTTGGTGGAGTTATTACAAGAGCAAGACCCTGAAAAACAGAAAGCGCTGTACAAGGACATCAAGGAGTTCGAGCATAGTGGAGATATGATCACCGCTAAGTTGTACGAGGAATTGAACAAGACGTTTGTTACCCCTTTCGATCGCGAGGATATTAATCTGTTGAGTGGCCGTATGGACACGTTCCTTGATTTTATTCACGATGCCGCGAAACGAATGTTGATGTACCGTCCGAAGAGTGTGAACCAGTTGTTGATTGCGATGGGGCAATGTATCGTGGAAGATGCTCGTATCTTGAAGGATATTATGAATGGATTGGAGTATATCCAGAAAAAACCGCAGGAGATTAACGAGAAATGTGTTCGTATCAAACAGATCGAGCATGACGTGGATGATTTGTATGAACAATTTATGAGTGATGTGTTCGCGAACGAGAAGGACGCTATCGAACTCGTGAAACTGAAGAATATCGGTCAGGTGTTGGAAGATGCTACCGACCGGGCAAAGGACGTGGGGGATATTGTGCGAGGTATTATTATTAAATTTGCCTGATCGCTATGTTGACAATCGTTCTTTTAGCTATTGTGATCGCTCTTCTTTTCGACTTTTTGAACGGAATGAATGATGCGGCCAATTCGATCGCTACGATCGTGGCGACACGTGTGTTTTCTCCCACGATGGCTGTTTGCTGGGCAGCATTCTGGAACTTTGCCGCTATCTTTATTTTTGGAGTGAGCGTGGCTCACACGATGGGCGAAGGAATCGTGGATCCCTCGAAAATCAATGAATATCTTATTTTGGCAGCTTTAATCGGTTCGGTGATCTGGGTTTGGTTGTGTACTCATTTCGGTATGCCGATCAGTGTGTCCCACGCTTTGATCGGGGGATTGATCGGTCCGGTATGGTTCACGTTCGGGGGTGACGCTCTGGTTGCTTCCGGGATATTCAAGATTGCCATCTTTATCGTGCTGTCCCCTTTGATTGGTATGATACTGGGATTCTTCATGATGTGTCTCACGATGCTCGTGTTTCATAAAAAACACCCGATGAAAGTGGAAGGGTTGTTTAAGGGATTGCAGTTGTTCTCTTCCGCTATATTCAGTTTGGGACATGGTGCTAACGATGCGCAGAAAACGATGGGTATCATTGCCATCCTGTTATATAGTGTTGCAGGAAGTAATACTTTCGTGAGTGATTATTTGTACGAGAATACAGGAGAGTTTCATGTTCCCGCTTGGTTGATTGTTACTTGCTACTCGGTGATCGCTTTAGGTACGATTATCGGGGGAAAGAAGGTGATCAAGACTTTGGGCGACGGGCTGGCCCGGTTGAAACCCGTGCAGGGATTCTGTGCCGAGACATCGGGAGCTTTGACATTGATGGGAACAGCCGTGTTGGGGATTCCCGTGAGTACGACTCACACGATTACCGGCTCTATTATCGGGGTTGGAATCACGAAAGGGGTTGCTTCTGTTCGGTGGGCTACGGCCACGAATATCGTGGCGGCCTGGATTCTTACGATTCCGGCAACCGTCGTGATGTCCGGTCTTGTTTACTGGGTGATGGGATTGTTCCTGACCTTGCCGGAATAAGTATATAAAGTTTGTAAAGTCTATAAAGTTCATAAAGTTCTACTTTATGAACTTTTTTATGCATAATATCATAACTTTTTGGGGCTCTATCAAGTTTAAATAGATAGATTAACCTAAATTTTATAAGTTATGATGTTTATATGGTATATTTTGATTGGTATTCTTGCCGGGTATTTGGCAGGAAAAATAGTCCGGGGAGGTGGAATGGGTTTGTTGGTGAACCTGATTGTGGGAATCATTGGTGGCGTGTTGGGAGGTTGGCTTTTCGGCATCATGGGAATATGGACAACGGGTGTTATCGGGAGTTTGATCACGGCGACCGTGGGGGCGATTGTGTTGCTGGCGATTGTTTCGTTGTTCAGTAAAAGAAATTCGTAGATATATGAAAAAGAAGGTCCGAGGTATTTATATACTTTTATGCTTTTGCGTGTTTACGCCTTTGGTGTTGCAAGCCCAGACAGACGAGGAGAAGAGGATATTGCAGGAACGGGAGGAGATCAGCAAACAGAAAAAAGGCGGTTCCGTGGTGGTTGATGAGAGGACTGCATTGGAGTTGTTTGATAACACGCCGAGTTTTGGCATTTTCCGGGATAATTATTTCGTTACGGGGGTGCCTACGAACCGGAAGATTGACAAACACAGTGCGGATGCCAAGTTTCAGATCAGTATCCGGCAACGTCTGACGAAAAGTATCTTGCCTTTCAAGACCTTCTTGTATTTAACTTACACGCAGCGTTCGTTTTGGGATATTTACGGGAAGTCCAGTCCATTTCTGGATAATAATTTTAATCCGGGGCTTAGTTTGAGCAAAGCGTTGATCTATCGTAATCAACTGATGGGGATAGCGGTTCTTTCCTTTGAACACGAGTCGAACGGCCGGGATTCGCTGGCCTCTCGCAGTTGGAATTACATTTCTCTTTCGGGTTCGTGGTTTATTGATTACCGCTTTTCTGCCCAGATGAAATTATGGGCTGGATGGGTCGATAAAGAAGGAAATCCCGATTTGTTGAAGTATAAAGGCTACGGATTCATAGCGTTTAACTACCAGAGTGCAGACGAGCGTCTTTGGTGTTCGGCCGTGATTAATCCCCGCCGGAAGTTTATTAACATGAACACAACGTTGGAGATCAATTTCAAGCCTTCACCGAAAGCTAACGAGTATTTCTTTTTACAATACTATAACGGATACGCGGAGAATCTTCTGGAATACGATCGTTACGTGTCAATGGTGCGAGTGGGTATTTGTATCAAGCCGGTTTTGAGAAATTACTACTAAGTTCATAAAGTCCTTACTGATTTTAGATTTTAAATTTTAGATTTCCACTCACAAGCCCACGCTTTTCCAACTTTTTCTTCCCGTTTTCGTATACTCTATTAACAATTAAATAATAAAAGCGTTATGTACAAGTTAATATTGGTACGGCATGGGGAAAGTGTCTGGAACAAGGAAAACAGGTTTACCGGGTGGACGGATGTCGACCTGAGTGAACGGGGCGAACAGGAAGCACGCCGGGCGGGAGAGCTAATTAAGAAACATGATCTTTTCTTTGATGTAGCTTATTCTTCCGTGTTGAAACGTGCGATTCGTACGCAGCATATTTTGGCAGAAGTTGCCGATCGGGTGTGGGTACCCGAAGTTCATCACTGGCGTTTGAACGAGCGACATTACGGGGCATTACAGGGATTAAATAAAGCGGAGACGGCAAAGAAATACGGGGAGGAGCAGGTGCATATATGGCGAAGGAGTTTTGATGTGACACCACCATTGTTGGAGCCGGATGATTCTCGTTGTGCCGTTTTCGAGGATAAGTACAGGGATGTTGATCCGGCCGTTCTTCCTTTGGGGGAATCATTGGCATTGACGATCACGCGGGTCCTCCCGTTCTGGCAGGATTATATCGCACCTTCGTTGCTTTCAGGGAAGACGGTTCTGGTAACGGCCCACGGAAATAGCCTGCGGGCGTTGATCAAATATCTGGATGATATTAGCGACGAGGAGATCGTCAAGTTGGAGATACCGACGGGTATTCCCCAATTGTATGAGCTGGATGAGCAATTGCATCCCTTATCTCGTAAATATCTGGAATAGATTTCCACGTGTGAAGTGAACCCTAAAAGTAATACCCGGCTTTTGGGGTTCACTTCTTTTTTGTAAGTTTGAGGCAAATTGTAAAATGAATCGTATGAAAATTATAACTTATAACGTGAATGGGTTACGGGCCGCTTTGTCCAAAGGTTTTACACAATGGCTGGAGGAAGAACAGCCGGATGTCGTGTGTTTACAGGAAACGAAGGCTCAGCCGGATCAGATACCTACACTGGAATTCGAGGCGTTAGGTTACAAGTCGTACTTTTTTTCAGCCAAGAAAAAGGGGTATAGTGGGGTTGCCATCCTGACCCGGGTGGCGCCCGACCACGTGGAGTACGGGATGGGTATTCCGGCTTATGATGACGAGGGGCGTTTTATCCGTGCCGATTACGGTGATCTTTCTGTCGTGAGCGTGTACCATCCGTCCGGGACTACCGGCGACGAACGGCAGGCATTTAAGATGAAATGGTTAGAGGATTTTCAGCATTATATCGGGGAGCTGAAAAAGGTACGGCCGAATCTGATCTTGTGCGGGGACTACAATATATGTCACCGACCGATAGATATTCACGATCCGGTGCGGAATGCCACGAATAGCGGGTTCTTACCGGAAGAACGGGAATGGATCGGGGGATTTATTGATACCGGTTTTATCGACACGTTCCGTTACTTCCACCCCGAAGAGGCCGGGAAGTATTCTTGGTGGAGTTACCGGTTTAACGCCCGGGCAAATAACAAGGGATGGCGTATTGATTACTGTATGGCGAGCGAAAGTCTTAAATCCCGGCTGAAAGATGCTTATATTTTGCCGGAAGTGCATCACTCGGATCATTGTCCTTGCGTGCTGGAAATGGGGGAGGTTTAAAGTTAAAAGCTAAAAGTTAAAAACTAAAAGCTAAAAGTTTAGAGTTGGGAATGAATGAAAAAAGGGCTGATCAATGATCAGCCCTTGTAAATGAATACCCTTGGTTAAGAAGGTGTATGTGAGGATCGGCGTTTGTTACAACCGAAGGGTATTCAAGGATAGCCCTTTAATTTTTTTAGAAGAATGCCCCCGGTTAAGAAGGTGTATGTGAGGATCGGCGTTTGTTACAACCAGGGGGCATTCAAGGATAGCCCTTTAATTTTTTAGAAGAATGCCCCGGTTAAGAAGGTGTATGTGAGGATCGGCGTTTGTTACAACCGGGGACATTCAAGGATAGCCTTTTAATTTTTTAGAAGAATGCCCCCGGTAAGAGGTGTATGTGGGGATCGGCGTTTGTTATACCGGGGGGCATTCAGGAATTATTTTTAGTCTGGTTTAGTCATAGTTTTAATTTCTTTATTTAATCACCTTGTACGTGATCTTGTAATCCACTCGTCTCAATTCCGGGAAGAAATGTTTCATCATGTACCTGTACGGTTTCCCGTTGTTCAAATCCATGAGGCGCTTCTCTCTTCCCTCGAACACGCTGTAGTTTTCCATAATCGAGAGTACTCGTTCTTCATCCGGCATCCCGTACAGGAGAATCAATCTTTTCAACCCGATCCAGTCTTCCCCTCGCCAATCCACGTGGTAAAGGTTTTCCGGAAATGAATACCTGCGGAGCAAGTAATTCCTCAGCGCTCTCGTGCGATCTCTGGATAACACCTCGTTCTGCGCGTATGATCCCTCTGGTGATGCGAAGCCGGTGAGGTAAATTCCCGTGATCTCGTAGTCGGGATTGCTCGTGATAGAATCTAGCGTTACCCTGATTTTGTCCAGCTCCTTCTGATTTCCTCTGAAATCGGGGAGTATATAAGTTTGGTTTAGCGGGAAGTCCAGGTATGCTGAACCTTCCTTGTAGTATATGTTTTTCTCTTCTTCAACCTTTTCGGTAGCAACCACTTCCACTGTTTTTTTCTTGCGGTTTTCCAAGGTGATGGTTTGCGCCAGCATCTTGATGGAGATCAGACGTTTTTCTCCGCCACATTCACAGAAGTTTTCCCGTAAATTCAGTTTAGCGTCCTTCATCCAAGTTTCGTAAGGAATGACCACGTTATAGGCGATTCTTTCCCGGCTCCATTGGTTGACAATGACCGTCGTGTAGATTGGGAAAGGGGGATGCCCGTGATTGAAAGCCAGCGCTCGTTGGTAGGCTTTTTCCCGTCTTTTCCCGTTAATCACGATGGACGGTAGTTCCTCGGATTCTTTCTCGGTTTCGACTACCGGGGTCAAGATGAAAGCTTGGTTCTTGTGTACGGGTAAGCCGTTCAAGTTCACGTTCATTTCGATATAAACGCTGTCTCCCTGTTGCTCGAAACGATTCTGTATAATTTTCACCTCTCCCAAATATACTTCTTGAGCCTTGAGTTCCGTGAGGAACAGCCCGGCTGTCAACAAGAATATGGTATATATAAACGCTCTTTTCATCACCTTACTTATTTTATAATATATATAAAATTGATCCCGATTTTCGTGGGTCCGATATAATCTTTCGTACCCTTCTTAATATATGGTCCACAGGTCTGGTATTCGTACTTGTCGTACTCGATACGTGCGTAACCCACGCCGATCGTGGCCTCCAAGTTCCATCGTTTCCCTATAATCCACTGGTGTCCGTACGCGATTCCGGCCCCGTAAAGCGTTCCCTCGTAACGATATTTCTCCAGTCCCAGCATTTTGATCCCACCCATGTTGAATTCGCTGTAAAAAGCGTGTATCCCCCAAAAATGGCCGTTAAAGCGTTCGCAGGTCCAGTAGCGAAACTCCGGTTGTATCAACCAATGCTTAACTTTCTTGTTATCTCCAAAACTCCAGGGGTTGTAAGTCCCTAGTAAATCCACCGTTGTTTTCTTGCCCAATCCAATTTCTGCTCCGACGTTAATGGTGGTCGTCAACCAGTAAAGGGCATTTGTTTTCACTCCTATTAAAGGAGCGTCGTAAAACCTTTTTTCTTGTCCGTGAGATCTGCTTATCACCACGAATAAAATCAGACCTGCTACGATTATTACTTTCCTCATCATTACCCTGCTTACGTTGTTTTTTTGTTATTACAAAAGTATCAGATGGAACGTTTGGATTGGTGACCATAAAGGTGTATTTGCGAACTAAATCTTTTCTAATGAAGGAATTACAATTTTATTTTGACTTGTTTTTCGAGATTTTTATTAAATTTGTAAGATATTTATTTCGTATTTCGCAACAGAAATAAATACAGACTCGTATAATAAATCAAATAGTTGTATTAATAAAAAACTCAAATCATGACAACTTATAATTACAATAGCGAGTTAATTAAAGCTATGAATGAAAAATTACCGAATGGTACTAATTTGGCGAATACGCTAATAGATATGTTATATTTAGGTAAAGAAGCTGTGTATCGTAGATTACGGGGGGAGGTTCCCTTCACGCTGGCAGAGGCTGCCGCGATTTCCCAGAAAATGGGGGTGTCGTTGGATAAGCTGGCCGGGACGAACGTGGATTCAAATGCCATATTTGATCTGAATATTATACGTCAGACCGATCCGTTAGAAACCTATTATTCCATCGTGGATAATTACGTGAAGATTTTCAAGGATTTGAATCGTGACCCGGCTTCGGAACTTTGTACTTCTTCGAACATGATTCCCCAGACGTTTTACCTGAAATATGAACTCCTGTCCAAATTCCGGATGTTTAAATGGATATATCAATTTGAAAAGATTAATATAGAGAAACATTTCGAGGATATAGAGATCGTGGACAAATTGTTGGAAAAGCAGCGAGAGTTCGTGCGAGAATCCCAGGAATTCGGCTACACCGAATATATATGGGATAATAAATTGTTCATTTACCTGATCAACGACATCAAGTATTTTGCCAGCGTTCACCTGATCTCCCAAGAATATGTTCAGAAACTGAAAAAGGAATTGCTCCAGTTGCTTGATGAGCTGGAAGAGATTGCCACGAGAGGGACGTTTAGGACGGGACAGGGGGTATGTATATATATATCTAATATAAACTTCGAGGCTACCTATAGTTATATAGCGTCTCCTGCCTACCATATCAGTTTGGTCCGGGTTTTCGCAATCAACTCTTTCGCGACGCGTGACGAACAGGTTTTTAACAGTGTGAAAGAATGGATTCATTCGTTGAAGAAATTTTCCACCTTAATATCCCAGAGTGGGGAAATGCAACGTGTCAAATTCTTTAAAACGCAGCGGGAAATCGTCGAGGGATTGTGTGTTTAGGTTGGTTCAATTTTTGAAAGTGTATTTTTGTCTCCGTTTCGATTAGTGAAATGATGATCGGGGATTAGAATTGTTTGTTGCACAAAATAAATTAAAATGTAAAACATGGTACGATATTAGAAAGTTAGTATATCGTTGATACCCTGAATGTAGCACAGAATTGTGAAGAATATACTTCATATTTGTACTGTTGAGTGAGCGAGATGCCACTTGTATAGTATGAATTTTAAACGTGCGAATCAATGAGACAAAAATACAATTAGAATCGAACCGCGTCGGGTGAGCAATCACCGGACGCGGTTTCGTGATATGTGGCAATAAACTCTATTTATTAATTAAAAACCATTTACAATGAACAAACGAGAATTAATTGAAAAAGTGGCCGAGAAAAACGGAACCAGTAAAGTAGAAGCAGCTAAGGCTGTAAACGCTGTAATCGGAACCATGGCTGAGACGTTGAAAAAAGGTGAAAAAATATCCTTGTTAGAATTAGGATCTTTCGCTATCAGAGAACGTAAAGAACGTAACGGTTATAACCCGAATAGCAAGGAAAACATGGTGATTCCGGCTAAGAAAGTAGTTAAATTTTCTATAGGTAAATACTTTTTTGATTAAAGAATAATACCCCTATGAAAAATGCCGTGGTAAATGAATTAATCAGCACGATGCGCGAGGTTACCCCTAAAGAGGGTAATCTTGCTAATGTCCTTATGGATATTTTGTGCATGAGTAAGGAGGCGATTTACCGGAGATTAAGGGGTGAGGTTGCTTTTACGTTCAGCGAAGTCGCGATCATCGCCAGTCAGCTGGGCATATCGTTGGATAAGATTATTGGTAACAGTATGTCCGGTGGGGCGATGTTCGACTTGAACGTGCTCAATCCAGCGGATCCGATGGATAACTATTACGATATTCTGGTGCGCTATCAGAAACTTTTTCGTTATGTGAAGACGGACCCGACAACGGAGATAGTGACCGCGTCGAACACGATTCCTTATACATTTTACGCCCCTTACGAACATTTGTCAAAATTCCGGATTGGCAGGTGGTTATATCAGAACGAACGCTTGAGAACTCCCGCGTCCTTGTCCGACATCGTTCTTCCGGAAAAATTAGTAAAAGTTCAGAAAGAATTAATTGAAGATTTAAGGCTTGTCAGAAGGACTTGTTTTATACTGGATGAAAATCTCTTCGGTTCGTTTGTTAAAGAGATCAAGTATTTCTCTGAATTGGGACTGGTTTCGACGAACGACGTGCAAAACATGAAGAAGGAGTTACACCAGCTTTTACGCGAGTTGGAAATATTGTCTGAAAAAGGATCGTTTCACAATGGGAACGCCTTGTCGGTTTATCTCTCTAACGTGAATTTTGAAGCAACGTATAGCTACGTGGAGAAGGTCGGGTTTCAGATATGTTTTTTGCGGGTTTATTCGATCAACTCGATGGATTCGCGAGATAGTAAAATATGTGATTATCAAAAGAAATGGATTCATTCGTTGAAGAGACATTCCACGCTGATTTCGCAAAGTGGAGAGATTCAACGGATGATGTTTTTTAATGAGCAAAAGAAAATAGTAGACGCGTTATAGTGTGAACGTGTAAATTTTAGGATGGAATCCGGGGTGACTCCCGGATTCTTTTTTTGTTCCTCGTTTTTCGGATAAAAATGTATCTTTGTGTAGGAAAATGAAAGATTGAATTATGAGTAAGAGTAGGATCGTTCGGGTTTGGATTACTGTCGCGTGTTTATCGCTAGTAATCTCCGCTTGTTCTTCTTCCCCTAAAAAACAGGGAAAAGAGGAACCTAAAAATACAGAAATCAAATCATTCCAGGCACCGGAAATTCCACCTGTTTATACCGACCAGCGGGAGCGGGCGAAATACTTGGTGACTCATTACTGGGATAAGTTTAATTTTGCCGATACTTCTTTGATCCGGATGCCAGAGATCACGGAACAGGCTTTCGTGGATTTCTTGCAGGTGTTGCCTTATGTCTCGTATACCGATGCCGAGAAAGAGATTTCCGGGATGTTGGATAAGGCATTGTCGGCTGATACGCTGATGTTTGCCTATTTCACAGTGTTGTATGATAAATATCTTTATAACCCGAATTCCCCGATGTTGAACGAGGAACTTTATATTCCCGTGCTGAAATATATCGTGAATTCCGAACGGGTGGGAGAGATAGATAAAATGCGTCCCGCTTTTCGGCTGGAAATGGCGCTAAAGAATCGGGTGGGGAATCCGGCAACCGATTTCACCTATACATTACCTTCCGGGAAGAAAGGGAAGTTGTCGGGCATAAACGCGGATTACACGATTCTCTTCTTCAATAATCCTGATTGTAATGCCTGCCGGGCCATTAAGGCCGAGGTGGAGGCATCCGGGGTGGTGAAGAACTTGTTGAATGTCAAAGTACAGGGTAACCGGAAGAAACTAGTATTCTTATCTGTATTCCCTGATCCCGAGCTGGAGGTGTGGCGGCGAATGTTGCCGGAACAACCGAAAGAATGGATGTGTACTTATGATGACGGTCAAGTGATCACGAAGGAACGCCTCTATGATTTGCGGGCGATCCCGACATTTTATTTGTTGGATCGAGAGAAACGGGTTTTGTTGAAGGATGCTCCCTTCCGGGTAATCGAGGCCTATTTGGGGGAGAGGTTATAAAGTTCGTAAGGTTTATAAAGTTTATAAAGTGTCGGGTGCCCTTTGGACAAGTTTAATGGCAGCTTAAGCTGCCATAGACAAAGCGCCCGCAGGGTCCATAGACCTTATGGACTTTATAAACCTTATAAACTTTTTATTCCTTCAACGCCGCAATCACTTCCGGCATCATGGTCCAGATCGTGTTTTCCGTTTGAGCGGTGTAGAAATTGCCGTCGATCTCGGATTTCTCGTCGGTGGCTTTTGCATGTTGGATGGCCGGTTTGGCAAGAGGATGAACGGCTACTTTCTTTCCGGTGGCGATGCCCACGGAGTCGAACATCATGGCAGCGGCGCAGTGGCCGATCATGATTTTACCCTTCTCCCCGAAAGCTTTGATCACGGCCAACATATCTTGGTTGTAAGGCTTTCCGGCGTTTTCCCCGAATTTAGGTACAGCGTCACCACAGCCGAATACAAGAGCGTCGAACTCGTCCTCGTGTCCTTTCAAGTGAGCAATCACGTCATCTGCCACGAGGGCAATGCCGGAATTCGTCTTGATTTCTTTCGTTTCTGCCACTGCAAATACTTTATAGGAAATGCCATTTTCGAAAAATGTTTCCAGATACTGGAACAAACCGAACCCGTTTACCGGGTTAACTGCCAATACGGCTACTTTTTTTGCCATGGGTAAATTTTTTTAGTTAAACAATAGTTCTTTAAAGTAAGTTTATTACTTTTGTTTAGCAAATGTAAGCTATTTGATTTGCATAAACAAGAACGAACTTATAGATAAGATAGTTACACGGAGATAACTATTGTTGATACTAAACCATATATAGGGAAGAAAAAAATGGAAAATTTTTACACGAACGATAATTGTCCCATTCGTGATGTTTTGAGTCGCTTGGGTGACAAATGGTCAATGCTCGTCCTCGTGACGTTGAATGCGAACGGAACCATGCGATTCTGTGATGTTCATAAAGCGATTGCCGACATATCCCAGCGTATGCTGACGGTCACCTTGCGGACGTTGGAGGCCGACGGGTTAATTTCGAGAAAGGTATATGCCGAGGTGCCGCCGCGGGTGGAATATCGGCTCACGGAGCTGGGTGAAAGCTTGATGCCGCGGGTGCAGATGCTGGTGGATTGGGCATTGGAACACATGGGTGAAATCATGAAACATCGGGAAGTGATGGCCAAATAATCAACTATGGAGTGTCAGCTCGGAGGAACGCATGTGGGATGATCTGGGATCATGTTCATGTGCGTTCTGTTTTTTGCAATTTAGTTGCACGAAATGAATCGTAATTTTACGGAAAATTAAAACAGTAGAATGATGAAAAAATATAGTGCAGAATTGATTTCCTTCGGGTTGCTGGTTTGCGGGATCGGTTTATCTTGGGGGAATATCGCTTGGTTTCAGGCGGAAATCGTGCGATTTGTATGGTATTTGGTCGCTTTTGTTCCGGTAGGGTTTCCCGTGTTGAAAGAGGCCGTGGAGTGCTTGCGGGAAAAGGAATACTTTAACGAATTCATGTTGATGTCACTGGCAGCCATCGGGGCCTTTTATATCGGGGAGTACCCGGAAGGCGTGGCCGTGATGTTATTTTATTCCATCGGTGAGAAATTCCAAGATAGTGCGGTGAGCCGGGCCCGGTCGAATATCCGGGCTTTACTTGATGTACGTCCGGAGCAGGCGACGGTTATTCGTGACGGGCAAGAAAAGATCGAGAAACCGGAACAAGTTCGTGTCGGGGAGATCATCGAGATCAAGGTGGGGGAACGGGTACCCTTGGACGGGATCATGCTGGGTGACGTGGCGGCTTTTAACACGGCGGCTTTGACCGGGGAGAGCGTGCCTCGGAACATCCGTACGGGAGAGGATGTGCTGGCGGGGATGATCGTGACCGACCGAGTTGTGCGGGTGAAGGTGACGAAGCCCTATGATCAGAGTGCTCTGGCCCGGATTCTGGAAATGGTACAGAACGCCTCCGAGCGTAAAGCTCCTGCGGAACTTTTTATCCGGAAGTTTGCCCGGATCTACACGCCCGTGGTCACGGGGTTGGCCGTGTTGATCGTGCTGGTTCCTTGGATCGTGTCGTGGGTACAACCGGATTTCTCTTTCGTGCTGAATGATTGGTTGTATCGGGCGCTCGTGTTCCTGGTAATATCCTGCCCGTGCGCGCTGGTGGTCAGTATCCCGCTGGGGTATTTCGGGGGAATCGGGGCGGCATCCCGGCAGGGAATTCTCTTTAAAGGGGGAAACTACTTGGATGCAATCACGAAGATTAACACGGTTGTATTCGATAAGACCGGGACGTTGACGAAGGGTGTGTTCGAGGTGCAGCAAGTACACGTTCGGGAGGGTTTTACCGAAGAGGAGGTTGTGCGAACAATTGCCTCTGTCGAGAGCCGGAGCAATCACCCGATAGCCAAGGCGGTCGAGCAGTATGCTAAATCCCGGCAAATCTCCATCCGGCGTGACGTGGAGGTCTCCGAGCTGGCAGGCTACGGATTGAAGACACTCGTTGATGGGCAGGAGGTACTGGTGGGAAATACTCGTTTGTTGGAGAAGTACGGGATCTCGTTCCCGTCCGAGCTGACCGGGGTTTCCGAAACGCTTGTCGTGTGTGCGGTAAATGGCGAGTACGTCGGTCACTTGTTGCTGGCGGACACCGTGAAAGAAGATGCTAAAGAAGCCGTTGCAGCATTAAAAAAATTAAATATTGATAATATTCAGATATTATCGGGAGATAAACAAACAATTGTTTCTAAATTAGCAGGGTATTTGGGCGTGGATGAGGCCTACGGGGATTTGTTGCCCGAGGACAAGGTGGCGCACGTGGAGGCATTGAAGAGCGATCCGGGAAGGCGTGTTGCTTTCGTGGGTGACGGGATTAATGATGCCCCGGTACTTGCCCTGAGCGACGTGGGAGTTGCCATGGGGGGCTTGGGAAGTGACGCTGCGATTGAGATTGCGGATGTGGTTCTCCAGACGGATCAGCCCGGTCGGTTGGCCATGGCGATCCGGATCGGGAAGGAGACCCGCCGGATCATCTGGCAGAACATCACGCTGGCTTTCGGGGTAAAACTGATCGTGTTGGTACTGGGAGCCGGGGGACTCGCCACCATGTGGGAGGCCGTGTTTGCCGATGTCGGGGTAGCCTTGTTGGCAATTTTGAATGCGATAAGAATACAGAAACGAGCAAGATAGAGTGTTATGGACGAGAAGGTATATTTGGAAAAACTGGAAAAGCGGGAGATCAAGCCGACGGCCATGCGGCTGTTGATTCTGAAGGCGATGACCCGCTTTACCCGGGCGTTTAGCCTACTGGACCTAGAGACGGAATTGGATACCGTGGATAAATCGACGATATTCCGGACGATTAATCTGTTTTTGGATCATCACTTGATTCACGTGATTGATGACGGTTCCGGTTCGTTGAAATATTCGGTATGCAGTAATGAATGTACCTGTTCTATCGATGATCTTCACGCTCATTTCTATTGCCGGAATTGCCACAAGACCTTTTGTTTAAGAAAAATTCACGTGCCCACGGTGGCCTTGCCCGGCGATTTTACGTTAGAAAGTATAAACTACGTGTTGAAGGGGTTATGTGCCGAATGTTCTTCACGGGTGGAATCGTAATTAAAAACAAGAAGGATATGAAAACAAGTAAATTCAAAACCACCGCCAAATGTGGTGGATGCGTTGCCAAGATCGGTGAAACGCTGGATAAAGTAGTCGCTCGTGACCAATGGAATATCGATCTCTCCACTCCCGACCGGGTGTTGACGATTACTTCCGATTTGTCAGATGACCGGGTAATCGAGCTGGTAAAAGAGGCTGGGTTTAAGGCTGAGAAATTGGGATAAGACGTTGTAATTTTTGATTTATGATTCAGTGATTTTAGATAAGGTAATGTAGAATCACTGAATCATTTGTTATACTCCGAAATAGTTGCAAAAGGAAGGAGAATCCCTTTCGAGATACTCCTTCTTGCGATTTATTCTCCCTTGTTTTTCGGTGTTTGGAGACATTGGGAATTAGATGCCTGATCTCCTCTCCGGCTCGTGGCAAACGTGTAGATTGCTAGCTGGTCAAGATCGTATCTCTCCGGTAGAGAAACACTGGTCACCCCGTTTTCTTTCCGTTGGCGAAGTTCACGAATAATGCATGCTTCGATTTTAGTTTCATAAATCACGGCATAAATACGATCATTCTCTTCGTTTTTGGTTCCTTCTAGGAAGTTCTCCGTTTGCGTGAACGTGAGCATTCGAGATTCCTTATCGATGGCAACCGTCACGTCCGGCCCTTCCAGTTCCCCGTTTGCAACGAGCAGACGATCGAAATGAATCTCTGCGTGGAATTCTTCGGATGCTTTTTTGTTCTTACTTACTGGCGCGTCCGGATCGTTTTGAATGCCTTCGGCAACTCCGTTTTTTAAATTGATCCGGATAAAAAGGGTTGCCCCTTTCTCACGGATAATGTTGGGCGGGAATCCCAGCCGGATAGCTTTAATCATTTTTCGACTGAGATGTCCGATACTTCCGAATGCGACGGCGTGGGGTTTACGCTCCGCATCGAGTTTTATCGTCCGGGCACTGACGGCTCTGGCAACGATGATACCGGACTTCGTGGGATGGGTCCAGAAAATTTCGTTTCCACGTCTCCCGCTTTTGCCGGTTGCTGCCGGCTCTAGTTCTTTACTCATGATTTTTGGTTTTAAGGTTATTAATCAAGGGAGATTTCTCGAACACTCATCGAGAGTCGCTCCCTGTGTTAGTAAAATATAAGAGCGTGGGAAAATTCCCATACATTCTTCAGATTTGTGAATAATTAACAATTACAATTGGTTGAAATCTTGAATAAAACGTTGGTATTTATAAGTTTATGAATGTTTGATGTTGAATTTCTTAAAGTTGAACGTGGAAACTTGTCGAAAAAGCAATCCGATCCTGTCTGGAAAAAAATAAATACAAATGGATAGGTTCTGAAATTTCCAGACCGGGATTAGGAATACTGAATGTTGCTTGGCAATCTTCCCGTTTGGCTACCACATTGGGTAGTAACCTTGGTGAAAATGGATAGGAGCCGTAGAAATATCCTACCCGTAACCAGTCTGATGGCAGTGATAGTTTGCGGTTTTCCCGGTTTTCCCATGTCATCGTGATTTCCCATCCCTTCCGTGTTGCCCGGACATTGACGGGGCGAAACAACTGGCCGATACTGAATTTGAAAGCCGCGTAATTCGCCACGCCCCGTTCGTCACAAGCTTCCGAGTTTACCTTATGAAATTTAGACAGCCGTGTTTGTCCTGCTTCCCTGGGAGCCAGGTCCCAGATCGGGAGATCTTTGATTTGCTTAAAATAATAATGTTTGAGTGCGATAATATTTTTAAAAACCTTTCTGGCTTTTATTTGCTCCGGACTTGGTTGTAACGGGGTCCCGTCTTTTTTCTTGCCATTTCGTAAACGGGGGCGCTTGCTACGGCACTGGCATAATTTGCCTGCTTGGTAATAGAACGTGAGTCCGTTGGTATGCCATTTTTCCCTTTTGTTTTCAATTGCTGAAGTTTTCATGTTTTTGTTTTTAATTTCTGTAAATTAGTCTCAGTGATCTCCGGTTACTCTTTCCTTATACTCTCTTTGGTGACTCGTGGAGAAGTCCTTTCTATTATAATGTGAAATCTGCAAAAAATTCTCACACCGTATCGTTAACCTTTCGTTGACCTTTCGTTAACCTATCGTTGACCTACCCTTGAGACTACGGCACGATTATGCTGTAAGATGCCTGTATCTACGCCATCGATTTACATGAATCGGGGTACTTGTGTGTGTATAGTAATTAAAACTTTCTAACGTGTAGATATTTTTGATTGATGGTAATTAAGGTGTTCGTGAATGTTAGATATATTATTGTGGTTATTAAGCGCTACAGGATGATCTCTGATGAATTGAAAATGTATGTGCCGGGAGGAAAAGTAGTAATTTTCGGAAGGAAAGAAGGTTGTTTGTTGTGTTTTATGTTAATTAATTGTAAAAATGTCGTTTAATATCCTATTTCGTGATAAAAGCTGAGCCGTTTTATATTTTAGATAAAAGGGACAATCTAAATGAATATCATGGAAGGTAATGAATTATTAAATTTTATTGATAGTAGGTATTTCCATTGGTTGGAATATGCTATCTACAAAAGTAAGCAATATCATATTGAAGATGAGGCCGAGGATATTTTATATAAAGTCATTTGTGAACTTTTAGAAAAGAAAAATGATTCCCGGTTGATTGATTTCATGCACGAAAAGAAAAAGAATGGAACGACGCTTGACTTTTATGTTCTTGGTGCCATAAAATATAAAGTGCTTCAATGGCAGACTTTTCACCAGCTGAAGTCTTCTCGTAAAAAGATTGGATTTGTGCTTTGCGAGTCTTTGCCCGTCGATTGCATGAGTTATGATCCGCAAGAAAAGTCTTTAAGTCAACAATTGCAGGATTTCCATGATTGGGTCATTGACCTTCTGAATCGGTTGGATATACCTTCGAATTATCGGCAACTTTTCATATTTTATTACATGGAGTGCCGTCCTGTAAAGGATTGGGTGGGACCGGAATCTATAGCTACGCGTTATCGAATACTGGAGAGAGTACTCGATCTCGTTCGGCAAGAATTAAAAAAAGCCATGAAAATGTGAGAATATTTTGGTAATCCGGCATTTTAATGGAAAGCGAACCGGTGAATTATTCACTGACAGGGGATAGATAATCGGAACGATTTTTAGTAAACATTTTTAATAACCATTAATTTTAAAAATTATGTCAGAAAGAAGTATTGCAATTGGAGTTGCTTCCATCGGTTACGGGGAGGCGGTTAACGGGGTGGTACCGGCATCATACACCCGGTTACGAGATATTTACAAAGGTTCCGTGGCGTTTAATTTTGCCGATGCGAATCAAGTGAAGATCGAGGTGGAAGGGCGAGAAGATCCCCTAGCGATCATCAACCGCAAGGGGGATGCCGACAGTATCGAGTTTTCTATTCCTTCACCGACTACCGACGAGCTGGTCACTTTTTGTGGCGGGACAAAAAACGGTGATAAATGGGAGGCTCCCAACAGTGTCGAGACAATCAATAAAGCATTCTGTATCGCCACCCAGCCTTACGAGGGGAAATACGTGGAGTACACCATTGTCAACGGGGCTGTTTCGGCCAAGATCAGCCAGGCACCGGGCAGCGAACAAACCGATCTGTTGTTGGTGAAAGTGACCCGTCAATCGGCCATTGCCGCTGATGGAAGCTTGAAACCGTCCTTTATCCGTGAGGTGAAGACCGTGACCCCACAAGCCTAAACCGGTAAAAGGGATGCCAAAAGTAGCGATACCGGGGCATCCCTTTTTAATTCATGATTTTAGATTAGGAGATTCCGGCCGCGCAAGGCCAACGCTTTTTTAATCTAAAATCTTAAATTTAAAATCTAAAATTAGTACATGGGCATAAAACAGATTATCGCGTTAGAGAGCGACACCGTTAGTGAGAGTACAATTCGTATTCCTTTTGAGTTCGCGTGTCTCGATTCCGTGCCGGAAGGAAAGCGGGTGGACAAATATATCACGATTACGCCGCTTACCGTGCGTTCGTGGTTCCGGTTGAAACCTTTGTTGTTGGCTATTGATCCGGAGGATTTGGAGGTGATCGTGGGAAACGGGGACGGGACGTTTGATCCGAGAGTTCCGGAAGTTATGGGAAAATATGATGAGCTTATTCTTTCCGTCATTTGTATCGGGTTACACAATAAGAAAAGCGATCCTCCTGCATGGTTCCGGGAAGTGCTGAAGGATAATTGCACGTGGGAGGACACTCGTATCTTGTTGAATGCCGTTCTGTTTCGGGTCGGCTACAACCCTTTTTACAAATCTATCATGACGCTAAAGAACATGAGCCCGTTGAACGAGGCGGAGATCATAGCCGCCCGGAAAAATCTAAAAAGCTGGATAATCCAGTAAGTAGTTTCATGTTTCTCGTGAACGTGAGGGAAGCTTTCGGTTACACGCACGAGCAGACATTAAACAGTAGTTATGCCTTGATCATGGGTATGTTACAGGAATATACTTATATGTGTAACGAGCGTAACCGGATTCTATACGGGGACGAGGATGAAGATGAGGGATACGAGTGGGTGGAACTCGTGGATTTCACTACCGGGGAACCTCGACGTTACAGGAAATACATGGATGCGAAAAGCCGGATATAGCTATTTAAATGTATAAAATATTCTATTGAAAGCTAAAAGGTCAAGCTGCTATATGATGAAATACTAGACATTCTGTTGTGCCGTTAATCTTCTGGTTAAACTATTCTAACTTCTAGTTTCATGCTATAAGTATAGTAATTAGTGTTTATCTGCCGTTGCGGTTCGCTTATGCTCTAGGCATTTACTAATGTGTTAATTTTTCGCTAAAATAATTTTTATGAAATTTTCACCTTTGGACTCGATATTGCTATTCGTTTCTTTCGGTTATAAGGATATGAATTATTTTCAAGATTCTTGATGAATAAAAAATAAATTGTAAATATTATTCGACCTTGTAGGTAAGCTTCATTTTTTTATTCCTTTGAAGTTTATTTAGCATAAAACAACATCTATCTTGTGGAGATTTTCACCATCATAATATCCATAATAATTACTTTTTATTCCTATTATGATAAGAAATACTCCGTTGATTACTAAGTCTGATTTGGAATACACATCCCTAATTGATGCAATATCTGTAAGAGAAGGTGTTGGATTTTCTTCGGGGTGTGTATGCCACTCTCCTAAATAATATCTAGAGTGATTTGATGTTTCATAATCTTGTTGTATAAAAATATTTGCTAATGTAGCATCCCTTGTACACCCATATTTAGATGAACTGTTAAATACAATACATGGATCGGAAATTTTCCCAATACGATAATTGTCAGTCCCTATTTCGGAACCAGTAAATACACCTCCCACTTCTGAACCATTCGTTTGACGGACTTTCTGAAGTTTCTGTAATGCAGACTCCTTAATTTCTACCTTAAGTTGTTTGTAATCTATAGTGGAAGTTCTGTTACATCTCCATTGATGTGTTTCCCCTCTATCAAGGCAATGTTTCTTTCTTTGGCGTTGTTTATATTTCCTACCCATCGGTAACACATTGTTTTGGACGGTTGTTCTATTAGTTTATTGATAATTGGATATATTGCAGATAAGAAGAGCATAACATCATTCCCAGAATACAATGTATAAGCGCCATTGCACCCTGCATCTCTGCTAACAAATTCAGAGGTTCCTTTCCCTGTATATTCAGAGGAAAGTATAAGATTATGTTTGTATAACATAGTATCTTTTTCCAACATATTATTTGTGTTTAGGGTATCTATAGGATTTATGTAAACGAGATGTCCTGCAATAGCGAAAGGCTCCAGCCATAATGTGAATATAGGTATAGTCAACACCTTCCTTTCTACTAATGATAAGACATACTGTTCAGACATACAATCGCCCATGCATAAGAATACCGCAGAACATCCATTAAACTCTTCGATGTTCCTCTCTAAAATGTCCTCTATTGAAGCGGTGAAGCTTTTAACATTCATGTCTGGTCTATTCTCCCGTAAGAACTCTTCCATGGAATAAGCCTTACTTTGCTGGATATATTTCATACCGTGTAGATGTCGCCCAATGTTCTCAGGTTGCATTATGTCTTTGTCTATAAGTATAAATTCAGCATTAGACCATCCGCTTAGAAAATAACATAGGTTGCTACCAACACTTCCAAGCCCCACTACCGTAAATTTACGTACCTTTATTTTTTTTCCTTCTGTTCGTTGAGTTATTCTGCTTAACGAATAAATTTTCCCAACGAAACGCTGTAAATATTGGTTCTTCTTTTCAAATAGAGTGAGCTCATCAAAAGCATTAAGTTTACGGAACCCGTTCCTAAAAACTGGTTGTAATGGTATTTGACATCCTCCAAAATAGTTAGTTTGAAAAAGAGGAAAAGCAATCGTAAGTTGTCGGTCTTTGTTAAGTGTTTTCTTCAATAATTTTATATCGCCATCATCTTTTATCCAGTTTAAAAAGATCTGTGGTGTAATACAATACGGAGGTTTATCGGGCACTTCAATGTTACTAAGAAATAGAATTTCTGATTCCGTAAAATTCGGTTTACCCCGCATATACGTTTCAAATTTATGGTCAATAGAATCATAAGGTATAATCAAGTGATGTACTTGTCCTTTTTCTGTTACTAGAGTTTCTTTATATGACCATACCTTAAAAATATTTGATGTGGTAGGAATTTTACCATAAATCATCCAATTGTCCTTTACAAAAGGTTCACCATTAAATTCGCTATCCCAATGACTGTATAGCTCTTCAATAAAATCTTTTGAATTTTCACGTTTCGCCCCCTTTTCAATTAATCGTTTAGCTTTACTAATACACTTGCGCAATAATATAATGGGGGCGTTAGGAGTGTAAGTTGTTCCATCTTCCAGATAACAAAGTTTGCGACTTGTGTAATCTATGTGTGGGAAGTAATCATATTGGGTGTCAAAATAGTAAATGTCAGGTGTTTTAAAAGGGAAAGTATGCGAAAAGCCAATATAAAGTTCTATTTTCTCAGAAACAGATTTTATAGAAACGTACGTGGTTAATTTCCAGCATTTAGCATATGAATACTGTGGATTTGTAGGAATAGACTCCACCAAATCCACATCTTCTTCCTTACTAATTTCATCAAAGCAGTGTTTTAAAATCTCTTCGTTATGCAAAACGGCTATTATTTTTTAAAGTACCTGATAATTCTTTCTTCTGTGCGTCTTCCTCCTCATCTTTGGCTGTCGAGCAAGAAAAGCGTTCGCCAAAGTGATTTTGCCATTTAAGACAGCCATCTTTTTGATTAGAAGTGTTTATGGCTTTTTCAGCATCATTTGCAAAGGATTTCAATTCTTTGAGAAAGAAATTTTTCCTACTCTCTTTGTAGTGTTCAAACAAATCTTCGTTCTTGGGGAATGTTGGACGATAACAATGAAAACCGTTATCAGCATTGAGGTTTTTATTCATTTTTACGAGAACATCTTTCAAAGCAATGTCATCTCGCTTATTTGCAGTATAGTTATCAACCACGAGAATTGTAAGAATACATCCTGTGGGCATTTTACCTTTACCTTGATTATTCACATAATCTGCCCAAGCTTTTACATACCGTACTATTCTTCGTAGTTGTGGGTGTTCGGTTTTACGATTAAACCAATTGGTTGTTTCGCGTGGGTCTGTATCCATCCAAGGATTTTTTTTGTGAGCCATTTTTGGATGTTTATCTCCGTCTACCATGAAATATGCTGGTAGGTCAACATGATGATTGTCTGCATAATAAACTGTTACGCATGGGGCATTGTCTTTAGCTCCTTCAGATGTGTGGTCTTTTACGGCCTTGTATATTTCATCGTGATACCATTGAACGTTTTCACGTTCTTCTTCAGATGATCCTATAAAATATACTCCATCATCCAAATCGTATGCACCAAGACCTTCCTCGTCTTTAATAGGATTTAGTAAGGTGTACATGGAGTAAGAACCTTGCCAATGAAACTTGGGCTGAGTTTTTTTAGGCCAGTGCTCTTTGAAATGATTACGAATCTTTGTTCTAATCGCATCACGGTTTTTTTTTAGAGTTTGCCGCTTCGTATTTGAAGCTGTTATTGTACCATGGAAGGCAATAAATTGTTCGTGATTATTTGCCATTATCGTCTTTATATGTTTTTTGTTCGTTGAAAAATTTTCGTATTTCAGATTTTTCTTTCCAATTAGCAGCAGTATCTTTTCCTAAACTACGTAAAATTTTGCAAGAGTGTGCACTTGCATTATCCATGTCAATATTTTTTTGTTGATTGGCAGAAAGAGGCTTGTGTGTTACACGGACAATCTTTAAATCAAAATCTAAATGTTTTTCTATGTGTGATAGGAAGAAGGAATTACAGTGGGCTTGTCCATTAGAATACAGATCAAACAAACAGTCCTTCCACCCCATGAAAGAACGTTTCTTGTACTTGTACGTTCGTCCCCCTTTCTTTTCACAACTGCTAATTGACAAAATCTCTACGCTATCGTAATCACTCTCAGTTCTTTCTTTGGCTGGTTTACAATGTTTGAATACAAATTCAGATACTCCTACTAACGTTGGGTTATTTGCCCACAATCCTCCATCCACATATCCAATATCATTGATCTCTCGTATCGGTAAATACGTAGGAGCTGCCGCTGTAGCCATAGCAACATCTACATAAGACTTATTTGAGTCATAGCATAATGTTCCATAATCTTTTTTAAACACTCGTGGAGTAGCCATAGTTATGTTGTAAGCTGGTATGCACAATAAATTATTGCTATCACCTAATTTCTTATCTCCAAAAACATTTCTTAAGGCACTCTCTAGTTTTTTGCCATCATATTTACTACAAAATAAAGCTTGTTTTATACTTAGTAAAAAGTTTCCGATTCCTCCAAATTTTTTATAGTGTTGACTGAAGATCCTTGGTCCCTCTGTGTTGTAAAATTGCACAACTTTTTTCATTGGAACTTTTGCTGAGGCTGCCAAAGCAATAATACCACCTGTTGAAGTGCCACATATTAAGTCAAAATGGTCAGAAATTTTTGTCTCAAAAATCTCCTCAAATTCAGCAAGAAGTTGGGCTGAATATAACCCCTTGATACCCCCACCATCAATACACAATATTTTGAATGTTTTCTTTTCCATACATATCGTTTATAATAATTACATTGACAAATCTCATACCAATCATTAGAAAGCTGACAAATAACATTTTTTGTCTTATTTAACAACATTATAAATGTCAAAATGGCATATTTGACACCTCTAAATTAAAATTGACACCACTCATAATTAATTATTCTTCAATTATATGTATTTGCTGATTTGAAAAATTGAAATGTTTGGATTTATCAGAAATTTGCAGATGATTTGAAAGCAATTCATGATAAGGCGAACCGGGAGATTATGGAGTTGCAAGGCGCTCAACTTTGAGTACCGATTGGGACGAAATATGCGTTCCGGATTAGAATTACTATTCTTGATGTTGCTTTATGACTTTTTCAAGTTCTTTCTTGATTTTCTTTTGCCTTTTCTCCTTGTATTTTTGCTGTTTCTCTGCATTGGCAAGATATATCCTGTATTTAAAATCATATTTTTTTAGTTCACCATTCACTTCAATCGGGATTATTAAACGAATGTAATAATCTTCTCCCGTTTTTTTTATGATTTTAGGGTCAATGATGTATGCTCGTTTATTATGAGTAAAATATGTTTCACCAAATATTGATTCGGGAGCAATTTTTTCTTCGTAAGGTGGATAATATTCAATAGAAAAATCTTTCGAGCTAACGAATAAGATATTTCCACTTATTTTATTAACCACGAATGAACAATCCCGCCAGTAAACAATCATATCATTTTTTGTCTTATTTTCAATGGAAATTGTCCACTTGGAGTAAGTGCTAGAAATAATTTTGAACTTGATGTCCTGATCTTCGTGATTGAACGTCTCTGCATTTATCCGTTCAATGTAACAATCTGTTTCCCTATAAGTTGCTTTTTTATTATTTACTAGTTGTGCTTCAGTTGTTAAGGATGTAACCGAGAATAAAATTAGAAATATAAAAAATGATTTCATGTTATGTTCCTTTTGTTTTATTTATGCAAAGGTAGTGAATATTCCAATTTGAAATCTGTAATTATGAATTAATAAATTGATTGTATTGCAAAATAGTGATATTGTTGATTTGTTGTGATCGTGTGATTAAAATATTTGGATTTCTCTTAGGAAAAATGAGAAAAAATGGAGGATCTCATATTTTAATAGAAAAGAGTAATGCTAAATATAGAATCTTATGGGAATTATAGACAAAGAAAGTGCCATGAACTTGGCCATGGGAGTATCTACAACAAATTCCTCTGACGAGGAAAGCGTTTCGCTTATGCCGTTAGGAGATATTGATGACAGTAAAAAAGAGTTGGAACGCCTTCGGGTTATTTACCAAAAGTTTGCGGATGATTTGAAGGCGATTCATGATAAGGCAAACCGGGAGATTATGGAATTGCAAGCCGCTCAACTTCGAGCATCGGCGGAGGGTGAAATTACAAGTATTCGAGAAGCAATGACTGTTGTCCGGAATGAAGAGATGGCCAGTATTGAAGCTTTACGGGATAAAATGTTGAAATTACCGCAGGAATGGGAGTTTATTTGGTTGTTTCTTGGTCGGTTGACTGTAGATAGTACAAATGACTTGATGGCTGCTGTGACAAATGAGGTCGAAAAGTTGGTTTTGGAAGGAAAGTTAACAGCAAAAGCCAAAAAGGATTTGTTGAAGCTATTAGATGTAAATAAAGATACAGATAAAGGACCTTTCGAGAAATTAAACGATTCAATGTCGTTTCTGTTTAAGAGCATGGGGAGTGGGGTTGAAATGACTAAAGGTAAATGGAAGGACTTGGGAACAGCCCTTGGAGAATGCTCCGCCATTGCTACTCAGGCTTTATCCGGTATTAGTCAAATAGGGGGGGCTTTTGGGATGAGTAAGGAGGCGCAGGCAACTTTCGATCAGGTTAGCGGGATGGTTTCCGGGATGGGGAATATGGCGAAAGGGTTGGCGTCAGGAGATATTTCTAGTGTCATTAGCGGGGGTGTGGGGATGATCACGAGTGCCACGAAATTGTTCGATTTCAAAACGAAGAAAGCGGATAAAGAGATCAAAAAGCACGCGGAGAACCTGAAGAAATTAAAGACGGAATATGATGGGTTGGCCCGGGCTGCAAGTCAAGCATTGGGTACGGAAGAGTACGAAACGAAGGTGGATCAGATTGCTAATTTGGAAAAGCAGAAAATTGAAGTCGAGGGGCAGTTAAGGGCGGAGGATAGTAAGAAGAGGAAGAAAAAAGATAAGGGGAAAATAGAGGAGTATAAAAAGGCGATCACTAGCTTGGAGAATCAGATCGCGGATTCGAAACAAAATATTATCGATGAATTGATGACAACTGATTTGAAGTCATTCGCTTCCCAGTTGGGTTCAACTCTGGTGGATGCCTTCTCGCAGGGAACCGAAGGTATTGACGCTATCATGCAGGGCAAGGTTGATACCTTGATTAAGAATATGCTTGCAAAACAATTGTCGATGAAGTTAATTCAAAAATCGTTACAACCTGTGTTCGATGCGGCGGAGAGGTTTACAGCCGAGGAATCGGAGGAAGGAGTTAATTTCAGTACCGGGGAGATCCGGCAAATCAAGGGACTTTTAGAGTCGAGTATGTCCTCGATCAGTGCCCAGAGCAAAGAGTGGGTGCAGATGATGACCGATATGGGGCTGGTGGTGAACAAGGATATGTCGAGTCGGGTGCAGGAGGTGACCGGGCAATTGCAGGCGGCCATGACGGAAGGTACGGCGAGTCAGCTCGTGGGACTTTGGAACATGACGGCCTCGGACGTGCGGGCCATCCGGGATTGGTTGTTGACGGGGACAGTGACCGTGCCGGAATCTCCTTTTAACATGACGCAAATGATCGAGTTACAGAATGAGATTGCGGTGAATACCCGGGTGACTGCCCAAAGCACGACAGCCACGATGCACGAACTTGGACGGGTGAACCAGCACTTGGAATCAATCGACCGGAACACGAGGGGGTACGTGGGGAGGGGGAGATGAAAGATAAAAACTAAAAGCTAAAAGATGAAAGCTAAAAGATGAAAGATAAAAACTGAAAGATAAAAGAAGTTTAGAATGAAAAAGATTCCGTGATTGCCGATTCGATGATTGGGTGATTAAAATC
>NZ_JBCOSQ010000028.1:0-62468 GCF_040920905.1 Butyricimonas sp. RTP31003st1_G1_RTP31003_210430
CTCTTTACCTATCCAATTATGCAGAATTGAACCTCGTGAACGAATTATCACGGGTAAAAGGAGTAGGCAGTGTAGGGGAATTCGGAGCCGGAAATTACAGTATGCGTCTCTGGCTGAATCCCGATTTACTGACCATCCGAGGCATCAGCCCGCAAGAGATTATCTCTGCCATCGAAAGCCAAAACATACAGGTAGCACCCGGAGCAGTCGGGGCTCCCCCGCTTGCCAGCCCGGTAGCCTTCCAGTACACGCTGGAAACCCAAGGATTGCTGGTCAGTGAAGAAGAATTCGGAAATATTATTGTGAAAACACTTTCCGACGGAAGATACTTACGCTTGAAAGACGTGGCCACAATCGAGCTGGGAAGTCAGACGTACTCGACAAACGCCCTGTTAAAAGGTCAGGCGGTGGCCGCCATAGCCATCTATCAACTTCCGGGAGCAAACGCCCTGGATGTGGCACAACGTATCAAAGCCCGGGTAAACACATTATCCTCGTATTTACCCGAAGGCGTACACCTAAATATCACGCTTGACACAACCGAATTTATTCACGCATCTGTTAAAGAGATATATAAAACGCTGGGAACAGCTTTTCTACTCGTGTTGATTGTCATTCTGATCTTCTTACAAAACTGGAGAGCCATGCTGATTCCCCTGATCGCCATTCCGGTATCACTTGTCGGAACCTTCACGTTCATGGGACTCATGGGCTTTTCCATCAATACACTAACCCTTTTCGGGTTGGTGCTGGCCATCGGCTTGGTCGTGGACGACGCAATCATCATTGTCGAGAACAGTTACCGCCTGATCGAGACCGGAAAATATGCAGACATGAAATCTGCCGTCACCCAAGCCATGAAAGAGGTGTCGGGGGCTATCGTGGGAATTATCCTTGTCCTCCTGGCCGTGTTCATCCCGACCGCATTTATTGGCGGGATCACGGGAATGCTTTACAAACAATTTGCTTTAACCATCGCGGCTGCAACCGTTATCAGCGGGTTCAATGCCCTGACTCTAAGTCCCGCATTATGCGCCCTTTTCCTAAAACCCGCCAAACCATCCAAATTCTTCCTGTTCAAGGGATTCAACAAGTTTTTCGAGAAAACTACGAACGGGTACACGTGGGTGGTACAAGGTTTTATTCGGAAATCGGCATTGGCAATTCTGGCATTCTTGGTTCTTGCCATACTGGCATTCATCGGTTTCTTACGACTACCGACAACTTTCGTCCCGAACGAGGATCAGGGGTATTTCGTGGTCTCCATGCAACTACCGGACGGTTCATCCCTCTCCCGGACAGAATCCGCATCAGCCAAAGCGGGTGAGATATTAAAGCAAATCGACGGGGTAAAAACCTATATTGCCATCAATGGATTCTCTATGATGGACAACGCCCAGAACTCTAACGCGGCCTCCATCTTCGTCATGCTCGAAAACTGGGACAAACGAAAAAGCAAAGCCTTGGGAGTAGATGCCATCACGACCCGATTCAATGAACTGGCCTATCTCGAAATCCCGGAGGCTCAAAGTTACGCCGTTTCCCCTCCCCCGATCCCCGGCCTGGGAGAAAGTAGCGGGTTCGAGCTCATGGTGGAAGACATCAATAACTACGGTTCCACATCCCTGCAACAAGCCGTCGATCATCTGGTTGATGCAGGAAACGGAACTCCCGGTTTGTCCATGCTCCGGTCCACGTTCAGCGCCAGCGTTCCGCAATATTACCTGAACATCGACCGAGACAAGGTTGAATTAATGCAAATCCCGATAGGAGACGTGTTTAACGCTCTCTCGGCATACATCGGCTCTATTTACGTGAATAACTTCGTGAAATACGGCAGGACCTTCCAAGTTAAACTTCAAGGCATTCCCGACAGCCGGAGAGTGATTGATGACGTTTTGTTTCTGAATGTCAAGAACACGCGGAACGAAATGGTTCCCTTCTCTGCCTTCACGACCGTGGAACAACGCCTAGGGACAGAACTTCTTCCCAAGTACAACACCTATTCGGCAGCCTCCCTATCCGGAAGTGCAGCCCCGGGATATAGCTCCGGTCAAGCCTTGACTATCATGCAACAGGTATTCGAGCAAGAACTAGGCAACACGTTCGGTTACGAATGGACCGGACTGGCCTACCAGGAAGAGAGTGCGGGATCGACCACGACAATGATTTTCATACTCGCCATTCTCGTGGCTTTCCTCATTCTCGCTGCTCAATATGAAAGCTGGACTTCACCATTTGCCGTGATCATGGGACTACCCATTGCCCTGTTGGGAGTTGTCATCGGGTGTCTCGTGATGAATCTTCCGATCAGCGTCTATACCCAAATCGGTATCATCCTGTTAATCGCTCTAACCGCCAAGAATGCCATCTTGATCGTGGAATTTGCCCGAGACTATCGAGCTGCCGGGAAACCGATCTCCGAGGCAGCCATTGAGGCCGGAAAGGTTCGGCTACGCCCGATCCTGATGACCTCATTCGCTTTCATCCTCGGTGTTTTCCCTCTGGTCATCTCCACCGGAGCCGGAGCAGCAAGTCGAATCTCGTTAGGGATAGCCGTTTTCGCCGGGATGCTGATGACCTCGTTGGTGGGTACACTTTTCATGCCCAATTTCTACTACGTCATGCAGTCTTTACAAGAACGACTAACCCGAAAGAAACAGAAATCCTAAGGAAATAATACCTATTATTCGAACTTTATTCAGAGATTATTCGGAGCTTCTCCATACCGTGATATTTAAGCCACGAATAAACTCTGAATGATCTCTGAAGGAGTGAGATTATTTGGGTTAGATTACTTCTTTATTTGGGTTAGTTTCGGGTAGAAATACAAAAAAGAGTGTACTCCACAGTTACATGTGTAAAGTACACTCTTTTAAAAACTTAAATTCACCCTCTTAACGAGACTTTCAAACAATTAGAATACAATCGTCATCTCGTTAATCAAGTTCTGAGCATTCGCAATTTTGTCCACGATGAACAGCATATAACGAGCATCCAAGTTGATACATCTTTGCAAGTTTTCCTCGAAATCAATATCACCGGACATAGCCTCTGAGTTTCCATCAAATGCGGTTCCGATCAACTCACCGTTACCATTGATCACCGGAGAACCGGAGTTACCACCTGTAATATCATTGTTCGTGATAAAGTTCACGGAAATGTTGTCAGCACCGTAACGTCCGAAATTCTTCGCGTAATACAAATCTTTCAAATTTTGCGGAACCTCGAACTCGCCACCTTTCGGGCCTTCTTTTTCCATAACACCGGTTAACGTGGTGTAATAATCATAGAACACAGCATCTCTCGGTTTGTAGCTCTTCACGTTTCCATAAGTCAAACGGATAGTAGAATTAGCGTTCGGAGCCCATACTTTGTTCGGTTCCATTGCCATCAATCCATTCACGAACAAACGGTCTCCTTTAGCAATATTGCTACGCATAGAACTCATTTCCCCGCTTAATTTCTGGTAAACCTCGAACAAGCTCTTTCCCGTGATATAACCCAAATCTTTATTCAATTTCTTCATATCCGGTTTTTCAAGGAATGCGTTCAAACGAGCCTCATCCGTGAAAATAGATTTGTCGGACAATTCTTTAGCGAATTTCTCGTAGTTACCTTTGTATTTTTTGTTGATCAAATTGATCACTTCAGGATGCCATTCGGCAGCCACGTTATCACTATAAATTTTGAACAAAACAGCCATCAAGTTTTTATCAACATCTTTGTTGAAATCCTTAAAGAAACCTGCTGCATTTTTCTTGATTGCCTCGATGTACATATCCTTCATTTCAGCCGGAGTATTTGCATCCAAAGCTCTTTCCAAAGTATTAGCCACTTGGAACGCAAACAATGGAACTTCAGGACCTTGCAATGCAGCCTCCTGCATATAAGACATGGCCACGTTATACGGGTGCATAGCCTCGTAACCCTCTTTGATCAAAGTCAAAGCGTTACCATATTTAGCCTTGCGAGCCGGATCAGCATTCACCCAAGCGGTAAATTCACGCTCGATTCTCTCTTTTTCACCCATCGTGTTCAAATTCTCCAAAGCGATATTCTGCTCGTGAGAATATTTCCAATAGTTAGCACATTGTGCATATTTAGATGCATATTGAATACGAGTGGCAGCCGCAGCGTCCATTCCTTCTTTCATGATACGCAACTTCTCGGTACGTACTTTGTAACGAATATCATTGGTTACATCCATCGTCTCTTTCAAACCGAAGCTAGTCAAGAAACGATCGGTTGTTCCGGGGAATCCCATGATCATGGCGAAATCACCATCCTGTACTCCTTTGGCAGAAACAGGCAAATGATGTTTCGGTTTCAACGGAACATTACTCGTGTTATAAGGAGCCGGTTCGCCATCAGGCCCCGTGTAGATACGCATCATACAGAAGTCTGCCGTATGACGGGGCCAAGACCAGTTGTCCGTGTCACCACCGAATTTACCCATACTTTGAGCCGGTGCGCCTACTAAACGAACATCGCGGTAAATCTTGTAAACCAACAAGAAGAATTGATTTCCCTCGAACATCTCCTGTACCTGAGCTTGAAGGTTAGTTCCTTGTACTGCCTTAGCAGAAATTTGTTTAGAAATAGCATCAATAGCCGCTGCACGTTCTTCTTCTGACATATTATCATTCAAAACAGCGTTCACCTGATCGGTCACATCTTCCATACGTTGTAGGATAGATGCAGTAATACCGGGATTCGGTAACTCTTCACTATATTTGTAAGCCCAGAAACCGTTTGACAAGTAGTCATGTTCTACGGTAGAGTGCTTTTGAATCACGCTGAATCCGCAGTGGTGGTTCGTCAATACCAATCCTTTGTCCGAAATAATCTCTCCGGAACAGAAATGCCAGAAAGGACGTCCGTCGTTTCCTAATCCAACGATTGCATCTTTCAACGATGCCTGATTCACGGAATAAATATCTTCCGCCGTCAATTTACAGCCTTGTGCCTGCATCTGCTCGATGTTCTTCCCGAGCAATGACAAAAGCCACATACCTTCATCCGCCCGCACGATTGACGTTGAAAGCAAAGCAAATACAATAATAAAAACTCTCTTCATCTGTTTAAATTTCACGTTTAATATATAATCTGATCTAATTTAATTCCTGTCAAATTATGCCCTCGCCTCCCACAAACGATCGCGAATATACAATTTAATTCAAAGAAACCTTATGTAACTCACCGTGATTTAATATTATTATAACATTTTACAACACGCTGTCTGAGTAAATTAATCTCGTCTTTTTAACCAATTGAATCTCTCCGATTACTTTTATATTCCCGGTGTCATACATACCATTTTAACACCCACACAAAAAAGCGAGTCCCCTCAAAACGAGAAGTGAGGGGACTCTGATCTAAACAACATGCTCTACTATTACTTTACTTATTTTTCTTTTTCAACATTTCATCGATTTTCTTTTCCAACTCTTTGCCCCGAAGGTTTTTAGCCACGATACGATTTTCATCGTCCAGAATAAATGTACAAGGGAGTGTCTTAACCCGGTAGTTTACAACGATCACGGAATTCGGCCCCCGCATATCAGACACGTTCTTCCAATCGCTGCCATCCTCTCCGATAGCCGTCAGCCAGACACTCTTGTTATCATCCAGCGAAACACTGATAATCTCCAATCCCTTAGGACGGTAACGCTTGTATAATCTCAACAAGTTCACGTTCTCATCCCGGCAAGGCTTACTCCAAGATGCCCAAAAATTGACTATTTTCACTTTAGCCCGTGTCTCATGCAAGGCAAGAACACCTCCATCGGCCAATGGCGCACTGAAATCGGGAGCAACAGCCCCCACAGCAATCTTTTGCATCTTATTCAACTCGTCAACAATCCGTTTCCCATAAAACGTGGCCTGCGCCTCCTCTCCCAGTACCTCGTAACGCTCAGTCAATTTTGCCTCGTCAACACCTTCCATTTTGGATGCTACCATCCAAGCCGCAACAATCGAATGATTATACTTTTTCAATAACGCCAATTCCCCGGTCTCCACGTTCAACAGAATCGTCTGGAATTCTCGCTGGAACTCTTGTAACCGAGCAGGATTTGCAATCGCTTGTGCATCTAACCACTCTTGACTCTCCAACAGATAACGATTCAAATCATTGAACTCTGTCCATATCTTCTGGGCCTCTCCACCTCCTTCCACTACCAAAGTTCCGGAAACAGAAGTAATCAGGTAGGGAGCGTTTTCCAACATAATTGTTGCCAATACCGCATCTTTCTTTCCTGTCATCAAGTATACCACGGTCATTTCCGACATTCTTCCCGAAAACTCAAACCGACCATCCGTGACCGTAATATCCCCCAACTCGATCAACCCGTTCTCCGTGTCGGCAATCAACACCATCTGTCCGTTGACCGTGGGATCCAACCGACCTTCAAGCCTGTAACTGCCATCTTGTGCGACGCTTGTAACGATACCACAAAATAACACGCAAACAGCAAATAAAACCTTTCTCATGTCCACTTGTTTTAGGTTAAAAAGTCTCCCGTCTCGATTTTAATATCTCGACGGGAAACTTAAACTCATATGATGAATTGATGTATTATCCCTATTTCCGTTGTTGCGGGAGTGTCAACACCGGCTCTTTCTCCGCTTTCACGGTAGTCTTCTCAATCACCAAACCGTCCACGATTACTCCGGCAGGATAAATCATCGAGGCCGGATAATTGTTCGGCAAGTAATTCAAGACTTCCTCTTTCGAAGATATAGCCACAAACTTCAACAACTTAGTCAAATCCGGTAACCGGAAACTCGTAGCCCGCACACGGGTCTCCCTCCCGTCTTTCAAATCTACCCGGTACACTTCCAGCGTCACACCGGAAATGCCTCTCACGATATAGGCACAGGATTGTCCGGCCTCTTTTGCCGCCTTGATTAAAGCCTTTTTCATCTTTTCGTGAGAGATACCTTTATCCACCTGTACATGAATGGTTCCGGTTCCAGTCGCCACCGTCGGGCTTTGGGGAATCATCATAAACCGGGAACTACCGGTAGTTTCCAAGGCATTTTTCGTCGGGATTCGCCCGTTCAACATCTTCCCGAATACCCCTTTATCCACCAGCGTCATCTCGGCCTCCGGGGTAACCCCCTCCCCGTCAACCTCGTAATAACCATATAATGGCGTCCCATTATATTCTTTTTTCGCCGTGTAATTCTTAACGGTTAAACGACTATCAATAATCCTCTGACCGAACTGATCAGCCAATCCGCCCCGTGTCGGCCCGAGTGAACGGGTAGCAATCAAACCGCCCCGATTCAATAAATTATTTGCTAGAATCGTGGCCACTGCTCCCCCCTCGAACATCACCGGCCCGTTATAATACTCGGTCACCACTGGCGTACTCTTCAAACGCAACAACCCTTCAGCAAAAGCTTTCGCTCTTTCCTTCAATTGCTCTATGGAAGGAAGTTCTGCCGGGTTCTGCAAGGAAAGCGAGAACGAATCACTCAAACTCGAACCATCGTCACAACGCACGCTACCACTAACAGCCAGAGAGATTGCCCCACCGGGTTTCTTCAACTGCACGCCTTCGGTTGTCAACCTGTAAATATCCATCTCCAGCCCGTTAAGCATCACGCTTGAATTGTAAATATCCTTATAATCCTTAAACACGGCCGAAAGCTCCATGACCAACTGGTCAAAAGCAACCGAATCAATCACGAACGGCATTTCCCGTTCCTCCAGATGAGTCACGGCCGGTAGCGGTTGCATATCAGCTAGCCCGGCCTCATCGGCAGGCAACGGATTCTGTTGCAAATAATTCGTCTTTTGGGCCATCATTCCCAGCGAATACTTGTACATCATGTCTGACGATTCCCATAACCCGCGACGAATAACATCATAGTCCACCTCCGAGGGTAATTGCACCGGGGCAATCTGTTCCAGATATTGCACATTACTGTTATTCTGGTAATCACCAAGCATTACCTGCGTTCCGCCATTCATCCTCCACGGGGAGACACTGGAATGTAGCAATCCTCCCAGTGAGCCGATCATCTGAAAATGACGATAACGGGCTATCGTGTATGAAATATAATAGGGTTTCGGACCTCCCGGCAAAATCAATGCCGCACGATTACGATCCAGTTCCGAACGCATGGCAGCAAAAATAATTTTATCCGTATCTCCAACAGCAATATTCTCAGGTTGCGGAGAAGGCAGGATTGGGGCAATATCACGAGCCTGTGCCCGACGCTGAGTCTCGATCTGACTCACGAATATCGTCGGAGAAGATGCCGTCACGGGTACCCATCCCGACTCCGCACCGCAAACGCCCGTGAAAACGCTGGGTTTATCTCCGGCAGCCATGATATTGGAAAACATGGACAAGGGTGTTCCGATCATATCTACCCCTCGCACCAACTCATCGGGACGACCATCCACGAACACCCGGAATACTTCCAACGGGGTCACGTTGAACGAGTTCAAACTTCCACCTTCACCCGTGTACGTGAAACCGCTTGTCACGGTCTGGAAATAGTAACCATACTCTTTCCCTTGTTTCTTGGCCTCCGCAATCAACATGATCCGCAACTCCTTTTCAGAGTATGGCCGGGTTGTCTCGATCACTAGATTCGACTGTCGGGATACGGGATCTCCCCCTCCGGACGTTCGTCCGTGACCGTTACTCACCGGAAATCCATCCAAAGGAATCCGGCTCATCAAAAACTCTTTCAACACACCGTTCTCCACGTTATCCACCCGGCGAGCTTTCACTCCCTCATCATCATACCGATAATAACCATACATATCCGTCCCGGCATAATGTTCCAGCAATGGGTCACAATATACTTGAAATTCAACGGGCAACACTTGTTCTCCCACCATCTTTTTAAACGTCTGACCGCCTGTTTTCAAACGATGGCCTTCCAACCGATGACCGAATATCTCGTGAAAGAATACCCCACTGGCAGATCCCGACAAAATAGAAGGTCCCGTGTATGGGTCGGCAACCGGAGCATCACGCAATGCCAATAATCGTTTAACTATATCTTCCGCATCAGCAATCATTTGCGCATTACCCGGCAATTCATCCGGCGTGTACGCAAAATAACTGGCATTTAATGGCAATTTCATCCCGTCAGCCGCATTCAGCGATGCCGACAATGTCACCCGTGCTGCCACCCGGTTCTGTACCACCATGGTTCCCTCGCTATTCACAAAATAGGTACGCAATACCTGAAAACTGAAATTAGCCGCTCCTTCACGCAAAACCGGACACGCTTTGAACACGGCAGACACCTCATTCATACGCTTTTCCCAAACCCGGATATCCACATTCTGTTTCCCCGCAGGTACAGGAGCCTCATAATAATACTCCACGGGAACCTCTGAAAAACAAGGAGCTTTATCCTCATCCTCCACGCTCATGGAAGTCTTCGTTTTCACTTGGTCATACATATTACGGGCAAACTCGTAACGTTTTAACGTTTCTCGCCAGATGGCCTCCCGGATTGCCTCCGGAGCCGCATCATCCAATGGCAGGAACACGCCTTGGGCTCCCCTGGCCTTTTCTCCGGCCACTCCACCTTGCTGGTTATATTTAAAATTATCCAGTTCCGGACTACCCAAACGTACTTGCGGAACCAACATTCGGGAATGATTTTCATTCGATACCGCCACGGCACCAAATGAACTTGTCACGGTCACCGTGTAATCGTCCATGACCCGTAAATTCATATAATAGGGAGCAGATTCCTGCTTTTTTAACTCCTCCATGTTGTACTTCAATTCCTGTTTCATCAGTTGCAAGAGGCGATCCTCTTGTTCCTGACCAAACACCCCGGAGAAAGTCAATAGCAATACCCCGCTTAGAAAAAGTCTTATAAAATGATTCATTCTAAACATTACTTCTTGATTCTATTTATGGGGCTGTCCCAAAAGTCATTTTTCAAACTCCCTCCCCCCTTCGGGGTACTCCCTCTATAAACAGAGGGAGAGTTAAAATACTCTCTGTCTTCGGGAAGAGTCACCAGCTCCTCCTCTGTTTATAGAGGAGGTGGCACGAAGTGACGGAGGAGTTTTTTGAAATAAAATGACTTTCTGGCCAACCGTTAAATAATATTTTACTTATAGAGAACTATATCCCCCAAGTTAACTTTACAAAAACCACTCGTATCCATCTGATCACGTAGGGAAATCTTGATATAACGAACCAGTCGGGTCCCCTCAACCATCGGTAACAATGTCACCTCACCAGAACTGCGTCCCAATGTGTTATTTTCAAAATAAGTCACATCCTTCCAAATAATCCCGTCCGCAGATGTCTGCACGGAAATCGTGGTAGGCATGAAATTCACCAACCCGGTATTACCGCCCCATTGGCCGTAATAAGGCTGGGCAATCTTTATTCCCCGAATTTCCGTGGCCGTCAACAATTCCATCTGTAACTCATAATAACGTATACTGGCCAAAGGAGTCGTGATCCAAGCACTTTCCGAATTATTATCCATCAGAAGCTCCAAATCTGCATCCGCATAAGGATCAGACGGTACACATTGAATCCGTTTCCCATCCTCATCCTCTTTAAAAGCCTCTTTCGGGATAATCTCCATAGTTGGTAACTGGGAATATCCCATATAAGTCATGTATGGTAATTCCGAATCAAAATAAGGCACAAAATATCTCGCACGCCCATAATAATCAATCTTTAATCCCAATATATCCGACTCATTTGCCTTATCCAATACTTGACGACTTTTTTCCTTATCTCCCAATATATTACTCTTGGCATACTCCGTCACGTTTCTCTCATCCAAATAACGATTCTTACGAAATACGAGCTTTTTCAAATTCGGGCAATACAGGATATCCTCGAAAGTTTCCATATCGTAATCAAACTCCAACTCCTGCGCATTCTCCACGAACTCTTCAAACCGCACTTCATCCTCTTTTGTATCCGTGTGATAACCATAACGTCTGTGGATCGCATTCACGAACCCAGCACTATAATTTTTCTTCCGGCTTATCACGTACGGGTCGAACTCGATAATATCCGGGCAATCCTCCAACTTTCCTCTCCGAAGTACATAAACCGTGTCTGCCGGGTTCATACTCACATCCGAGATCGTGACAAGCGTATTATAACTAGTCTCTTTATCGAACGTGTAATATCGTGTATCTCCGGCAGAATTCTTGTATTTCAATTGTAACTCAATAATATTTTCGTTCCACTGGTCGGAAAAGAAAATCATCTTATTCTTCAGAAAATAAGATCTCGTAACCCCTCTGGTGAATGCCAACATAATCTCATGTTCTCTCGTATAGGGACGCCCGTAGGTTGTTTCAACCAAAGACTGATTTCCCGCGGCATCCACGGCACAGACATCAAACCGATACGTCCCATCCTCTAAATTCGTTAACTCGTAAGAAGTTGACGCTCCCGGCAACATAACCGAATCCCTGCGTTCCTCACATGACCAGATTACTTTTATCTTATCGATCGTGGCATCTGTTCCATTAATCCAGTCCACCATCAACCTCTCCCAACCGGGAGTGGCGTGAACTTCCGTACATTTAGCCACGTAACGGATTTTCCCGTCTCCCGCGAAATCGCTATACGTGTCCTCCAGACTCTCGTTACAAGCAGTCAATAATAGTACTGCCGCAAACCAGTATAATATATTTCTTCTCATTCTCATCGCTTAATTCTTTTTTACATAAACTTCCAGCTCGTGCAAGGTAAAATACTTTTGCTGATTACTGTTTACTTCCGAATTCATCCGCTTGAAGGTATCATGCACAATAATCTTCAAATAGCGATAGGTCTCGTCAATCGTGGGGAAAACAACATCCACGTAAATCGGATCTTTTTGGGCTAGCTCTTCCACGGTCTTCGCAGCCACAGTGGTCGATGACGTGAGGAATGACCACCTGTCACTCGCAGTAGTGGCATCACGCTTTTGATCCAATTTCCCTAGAGGTACCCAATCCCCGGAATCCGGGTCTGAAGAAGTCTTGCTACCGTACACGGTCAATTTACACGGAGTCTTATCCTCGTAACAACCGGACCAAATATATCCTAACTCCTGCCCCGTAAGCGGGTTGGATGCATTACTCAACGGGTACAAACAATACAAACGCAGCCATGCCGGCACCTTTTGTTCTCTCAAATCCAGAACTATCGGCTTGTCATAAGCCTGGGGACCTGCCAGATAGGTAGCATACGTCGTGGTACTTTTACGTTCCGGTTTATTTTCCTCGATAGCCGAGGCAACCAGACGGACCTCTCCTTTCAACTCCCCATCAAACAAATACTGCACGCCAGTTTTAGCGATACCATTCTCCACGGAAAGCCCGAAATCATTAAAATTTTCTGCTTTCATTGTCCATTGTTCCGTCGGGAAAGCATCAATATCCGGGTAAATTTCCTGTCTCACCCGGTAACCCTGGAAATCTTCGGTACGGATCACCACCGTGTTTTTCGCATTCTCTTGCTGCACGGCAAAATTCAACGTATCACCTCCTTGAAGAATAGGAAAACTTCTCATCTGGATCGTGTCCTGTTTCTGCGTCTTCGGGTCTATTCCCAAGTAAAAAATATGTGCCATCCCGGTTACAACCGCGGGACTCTTGTAAATCACCTGAAAACCATTCCAAGAAGAATGTATCTCTACATTATCGAAAAAAGTCCACGGTGCGCTGTCCAGCGTTTTAAAACTATACTCGTACAAGGCCGATTCCTCATCCCGATGATTGACGAATGAAATCCGGACACTCACGTCCTGCGCTTTCGTAAAACCATCCAGCAAAAGCGAATCACCGCTATATCCACAAGTTTTCAATATTTCCAACCCTTGCCAATTCTTATAACGCACATTCATGGCAAAAATGTCACTGTTATTCGGCAAAGAATAGTGCATCATGGCACCTCCCTCCACCGGGGTAAATTTAAGTTCCAAACCTTCCGTCGACACGCCGAAAACTGAATCGTCGTCACTACAAGCCGAAAAGCTGAATATTAACAATAATAACAAAATTGTATTTTTCATCATTCTATCTTTTACGGGTTAAAATTTACAATCGTAAATCAAAACTTCATTTACCATCCGGGGTTTTGAACCATTCCGGAAATCAAGATCTCTTCAGCATTGAACGGTTCCAGATAATCCCGCGGTGCCACGAACTTATTTTTGCTCCACACCACGATCGGGCCGTTCTCGTTATTATAGAATGTTTGGAATGTTGTTCCCAGAATATTCCAACCATACTGTTTCTCGTTCATCACTTGGTGAGCGATTGTCCAACGACGAATATCCCAATAGCGATGTCCCTCGAAAGCGAATTCGATACTGTATTCTTGGCGAATAATTTCACGCATACCAACTTTCGTATCTACTTTGGAAGAGAAATTGGAAAAAGTTTTCCAGGCCTCCCGTACCGGTAGAATACCAGCCCGTTCCCGCACTTTATCAAGAGGATCATACACCCGGTTATCCGGCTGCTCCAGATACTCGTTCCAAGCCTCCGCCTGCATCATATACACCTCGGCCAAACGTAAAACAGGGAATGTTTCCTGTCCTTTCAGATTCGCCACGTAATTCGAGGTCGCAAAATTTCCGAAAGTCTGCTTTTTCAACCAATAACCGTTAATATTTTGCCAGTTATTGCTCACGATAAAGTCTTCTTGTGTACCCCAAGACTCATCTTTATGAGCCTCCACCAATAAGTTATAATTTCTTGTTGCCGTGTTTGTCCCACGCTGCCAGTACATCCGGTCGCCCGCAATACTCGCGTAAAAACGGGGTTCCCGACGCAGGTGAAGATTCACCACTGACGTGTTCATCGGGATCACATCCTCGTAAGTCACGCTACTCTCAGAACCCAATTTATAACGATTCGCGTAGCTCCATGAATTATCGGCATCAATCGGTAACCCGTGACTGGTGTAATACATTTCCACCATTTTCATCGAGGGAGAAAGACAACCAAGTAAACTCTCGTTAAAATTCACCTCGTCATCCAATAACCGGGGCAATGTAAACCGATAAAATTGCAAGGTTCCCCATTTCATTTCCAACAAATACTCTTTATTATCGAAACGAGAGAACATACTACTTTCGATGTCATTCATCTGGTTCAACAACTTAGTCTTTTTCGTGGTTTCCTCCGTGTATAAATCCCGGTCTCCCACGGCACAAATCTCGGCAGCCTTATCCGCAGCCTCTGCAGCCAGCAACCATTTATTCCGGTCGTAAGAAGAATTAAAAAGTAACTCCCCGTTCTTATTCTTGAAATCGGAATAGAAAGCGTTCCCGTTAAAAAGAGGGGATGCGGCATAAAGCAATGCCTTAGCTTTTAAAGCATACAACGCCTCCAGACAAATCGTGTGCCCGTAAGCCGGGTCCCGCTGATTATGCATCGGTATATACGGCGCCGCCTCATCTAACAACCTGACAATCTCTTTGAAACAAGTATCCACGTGCTGACGCGGCAATTGATAAGCACTCACATCCAGCTCCATCGGCATATTCTGAGGTACGAGACAAATCGGCCCGTAACGACGCACTAACTCGAAATAAATAAACGCTTTCAAGGCCTTCACGTCAGCTTTCCACCATTCCCGGTCTTCGTCGGTAATATTGTAAGTATTATCGATATTCTCCAAAAAAGTATTCGCGTTCCGAATAACCGTGTACATCTTGTACCACAACGACCCGTAAGGACTTTGTGACATCTGCAATCCATCCGCCACCTTCAGCCCGTCAAGACGGAACGTAGTTGAATTGTACAATGCCTGACAAGTCACGAATTCATCGGCCCCCAAAAAGGAGGTATTATTCGTCAAACTCGTAAGCACCGTATTTACCTCTCCATACAGCCCCTTCCACCAGGATTCGGCTTTCGTTCGTTGCTCGAAAAGCGATTCCACCGTTTCAATATCCTTCTCCGGTACCCGGTTCAGATAATCGCATCCGGTCAGCAAAAGCATTCCGCAAAGTATATATAATAAATGTTTTCTCATCATCGATATATATTAAATTAAAAACTTATGTTCAAACCGACTGACCAAGTACGCTGAATCGGGTAGTTGAAACCGCTGTCCCCCAACTCCACGTCCCAGATCTTAAAACTGGAAATCAGGAAAGGATTGTTTACCCGGGCATAAAACTTCACGTTCTGCATTTTGATCTTGCTCAGGAAATCCTGCGGTACATTGTACGCCACTTCGATCGAAGTGCAACGTAAGAAACTACTCTCCCGCATGAAATAAGTAGACTTCCGTATCTCTGTATTATTCTTCCAGTTTTCCTGAGGATTATGCGCATCAATGGATTGCGTGGAAAGACGCGGCCAGAAAGGACGTTCTTTCATGTTATTTTCGTTCCAATGATCATCGTAAATCGCCTTCAACATCGCCCGGTTTTTCACAAACGGACTGATTTTCATCGGGTCCATAAAGAACGCCCGTTTGCCCGCTCCCTGAAAAGCAAAACTTAACTCGAAATCCTTCAAATTGAAAAAGGCACTGAAACCGTAAATCAATCGAGGGGTTGTCGGGAAACCGATATACGTGGCATCATTCACGTCAATCACGCCGTCCCCGTTCAGGTCGCGATAGCGAATATCACCCGGCATCACGTCCCCACCTTGTCGGGGGGAATTATCAATCTCTGCCTGATCACGGAAAACGCCCTCGGCAATGTAACCGATTTGCTGTGAAATCTCATGTCCGACCTTCTTTTGCCATTTCGGCTTATTGGCAGCCTCTTCAATATCTCTATACTCCGCCTTATTATAGGTAAACGTACCACTTAGAATGGTCCAAAAATCCGGAGTAAAAGCGTGTTGCACTTTACCCGAAAGATCAATACCTCGGGAACGAACCTCTCCCACGTTTCCGATCTGTAAATACTCCAACCCGGTAGATGCCGGCATCGTGTAACGATAATCTATAATATTATGGCGAACCTCCTGGTAAATATCGGCATTCAATTCCACGATTCCACCAAAGAATTTCGTTTCGATACCCAAATTCGTCTGTTCTGCAATTTCCCAAGTAATCTTGTCGTTAGGATAAGACTTCACCACGGGACGCTGTAAAACGGTACCACCCGGTGCCGGGTCCATGATACTCACTTTATCCAACAAGGGTAAATGGGCAAACCGCGGGGAATCAATCACCCCGTCGTTTCCGACCTTACCCCAAGAGAGACGGAATTTCAAGAACGAGAACCAACGTCCCACGTTGTCTGCCATAAAACGTTCCTTGGATGCAATCCATGCACCACCAACCGCCGGGAAAAATCCCCATTGATTGTGCTTGGCAAAACGCTCCGAGCCGTTGTAACCGAAACTCGCCTCGGCAAAATATTTATCCTTAAACCCGTAGGTTCCACGCATGGACATACCCATATTCCGGTGAGGAATACCGTCCAGTACAGTTTCCGTATTAGAGTACGTCGACTCCTGCACGTTAAACACGGCAGTTAAACTGGTTTGGTGTTCACCCCAGGCTGCCACGTGCAACCCCCGTACCTCGTAACTCATTTGTGTAGACTGAGAACTATTACCATACGCTTTCGACAACGTCCGCGATGCGTTACGTTCATTCAATGCCAGTAATCGATGCTTTCCGGTTTCAAAACTATAATCGGCTAACGAATACAAATAAGGTTCCGTTTTGTAAGCATTGGTATAATATCCCGTCTGGTTCATGGACACGGATGCCCGTAACTCCAATCCTTTCAACAAGGCAGAAAGATTATGAATATACTCTGCACGTGCCACAGCCGAATAACGGCGGCGGTCCTTGTACCCTTGGTGAAGATCCTTGTAAGGATTAATCGTGTTCAAATCCACGGCTCCAAAGCGAAGGTGCGGCCAGCCATACGTCTCGTCTCCCGGATAAAGAGGAGCAAAATCCACCGGAGAGGCATTGAACGCCATGTAATAAGCCTCCGTCACGTCCGCATAAGGCCCGTGATATTTATCCAGATTGGCTGATGTATTAATATTCAAGCGAATCCCCGCACTCAAATCGATATTCAGGTTCGCCCGGAAAGAAAACGTGTTGTTCTCGATGTTACACTTGAACTGGTTCAAACGGTCGGTCTTCAACATCCCCTCGTCCCGAACATAGTTAACAGATGCATAATACTGCACCAACCGGGAACCACCCCGCATATTTAACCCCGCACGATGGTTGATCGAATAATCCTGAAACATGATATCATACCAGTCATTGGCAGGATATACCCAATCAGGATAAAGTCCGGATTCCGTACGCTGGATACGTTCCACACTATACTGCGGGGTTGCCGACGGATTACGAGACAACAAAGCCCGGTTATACATCTTCATGTAATCCACGGGATTAACGACATCAATTTTCTTGGTCGGAGCGCTCACTACCATCTCGTAACGAACCGAGGTATAAACACTTCCCTCCTGTCCTTTCTTGGTCGTAATCAGAATTACACCGTTAGCCCCGCGAGCCCCATACATTGCCGTAGCCGACGCATCTTTCATCACGCTGAAACTCTCGATGTCCTCCGGAACCATACGGGAAAGGTCCAACTTGGATGATTCCACCCCGTCAATCAAGATCAGCGGGTCAACGTTGGCCGAGGTCTGGAAAGAGGTTATACCCCGGATATAAAATTTCGTGTTCATCTCTTCTTCCGTCAACGCACCGGGAATACCTCCCGTCTGCCAACCGATCATACCGGCAATTTTCCCGGTAAACTGGCTGGTCAAATCACTACTGGAAGACTTTAAACTTCTAGCGTCCACGGTCGTGATAGCCGACACGACACTCTCTTTTTTCTGTTCACCGAACGCCACTACTGTCACTTCCTCGATATTCTCGGCCGTGGGATTCAAGTGAACGTTCAACCTCGTTTTCCCCTTGATCGGGACAACTTCCGGCTTATAACCGATAAACGAGAATCTCAACGCATCCTCCGGCCTAGCGGTAATCGTGTAACGCCCATCTGCATCCGTGGCAACCCCTTGAGTGGTTCCCTGTATGAGTACCGTGGCACCGGGAATAGGATTCCCTTTCTCATCAACAACCCGACCGCTAACAGTCAACATTGTCGTTTCCTGTTTCGGCCCCACGAGAATCTTACCATTCCCTTGCTGGGAACAAGTCAGCCCTGTGCCTTCCAAACAGGCCTTCACCGCCTCGAAAACCGTGATGTCATCCAGTTTCAAGGTAATCTTTTTCGACTCTTTTATGACAACTTCCTCCCGGAAATTGACTAAGTCCCCACTCAAGCGGTTGATCTCATGTAAAGCACGCGTCAGACTGTACTCCTTGAAATCAATGGAGATAATTTTCTGATTCTTCTGCTGGCTAAAAACAGAGGCAGAAGATAGTAACAGCGTTGCCAAGAAAAGTAAAAAAATACTAAACATTCTTTTGCAAACGCATAAAAGTCCCAAAAAGACTTTCGGTTTCGTTCTTTTTGTCATAAATTTGTGTTATTAAATTTAACATGGGCCTTGTCTCGCACAAGGTCGTCAAAGTGGAGCCGCCTGCCAAAGTTGCTCCATTTTGTTTTTATAGTGGGTCCGTCACGTAAACGGTATCTCCCTCTTTTCTAAACTTCGGCCCTCCGGTATAAGTGAAGGCATCTAATATGGATTCCAACGTCTCGTCCTTACTGAAATACCCGTTAAACGTGTATTGATTCCGGTCTTTGACCTGGTATATAAATCTCACGCCATACCAGCGCTCGATCTGGCGAGTAACGACCTCGATATTCTCTTTGTTAAACATGAACATCCCCTCTTTCCAAGCCATAACACGATCCAGATTAACCTCCCGTACACTTAACTTACGAGCTTGCACATCCCAGCCGGCCTGTTTCCCAGGTTGCAAGATGATTTTTCGGGTCGTATCTGCTAAAGGTTCCACGGCGACCTTCCCGGTAAAAAGCGTGGCATAAATATCCGATTCATCCTTGTACGCCTTTATATTGAATGACGTTCCCAGTACCCTCGTCCGGATCTCGTTCGCCTCGACAATAAAAGGACGTGCCGCATCCGGCGTTACTTCGAAAAAAGCCTCCCCGACCAGCTTCACCCGTCGTTCCCCTTTCCCGAAAAATACCGGGTATTCCAACTCGCTCTCGGAATTCAACCAAATCCGAGTCCCGTCACTCAATATCAACGAATAAAACCCTCCCGTGGAAGTAATCACTTTATTGATTTCCGGCTCCGGGGAAACGTCCCCCGCTCCTTGCCCCGTATTCGTATCGTAAACCAATTTCGCCTCTGCCCCGACAACCACCGCAGACTTCAACCTCAAACTATCCCTGTGCAGTCCCTGCATTCCAACTCTTTTCCCATCGCCTAACACTAATATCACCTTATCCTGCACGATCGGCTCTGATTCGATTTTAGCCACCCGCATCTCTTCCATCCTTTCCGGATGCGACTCTCCGACATACTTATACACGAACAGACACGCCACCAACAAAACGGCAGCCACGCTTCCTCCCCACAAGGAGATTCGTTGAAGTTTTCTCTGCCTGTTCCGTTTCGCCAAGGTTCCCAATATATCAGACTGCAATTTTCCGTAATCCGTCACCCCTTCAAATTCTGCTTTCAAATCCCGATACTCTCTCAAGCTTTCGTCAGAAACAATTCTGTCATAAATTGCCTGCCGCCCATCCCCGGCTTTCATCCAAGCCTCAAGAACCCGCTTTTCCTCTTCCGTGGCGGTTTCATATCTCATCTTTAAGATAATCCGGGCAATTTGATGACTATTTAATTCTCCCATTATTTCTATTATTTTTACTAAAGACACCACTAACCCATATTTGGTATTACACGGGAATAAAAAAAATTCAAAAAAGTGAATTTCCGCCTCTTTTATATAAAGCACCATACATAACATTTAATTTATAAAGTTTTTTCGTAAGTTTGTGACGTCAGTATTCATACAACATTGTATCGAGAAGGTAGGTCTGATCAATGAAACGTTTTTTATGCGAAAAAATAAAGATGCTATGGGCGGTCACTTTGATCTGGGTAATTTTATCCGGGATCATTTTGCGTCTTTATGTGCCATCGCCTTTAAAATCACGGGAAATTCGGAAGTCGCCAAAGATTTAGCCCAAGATGTTATCATCAAGTTCTGGGAAAATCAAGGACAACACAAACAATTGGATTCCATCGAAAATTACCTATTTATCATGATCCGCAACGAAGCACTAAATTACCTCCGGGGTCTCTCCCGCGAGAAGAACCGCCACGAAAAAGCCTCTCTAAACTCCGAACAGGAGGAATCCTTGTGGGACACCATCATCGAACAAGAAGCCAACCAGCTACTTCAAACTGCCATTGCAACTCTCCCCCCGCAATGCAACCGAATCGTAGAACTCTCCCTCACGGGCAAAAACACGAAAGAGATCGCAGAAACCCTCGACATCGCCGTGAATACCGTGAAAGTCCTAAAAAGCAGGGCCATCCATAAACTAAGGGAATATTTCTCCCGAAATGATATTTGGATCGAGTTTTAAATCGTCTCCATATAACGATTTCACACAAAGAATAGCTTATCTTTGTTACATATTTCCAAAATCAATACAATAATTCATTATGGCACAAATTACATATAGCAAACAATATTCCGATGCCATTCAGGCAATTAAACAGGCCATTTTGCAGAGTCGCTACACGGCAGCTCGATTGGTCAATCGAGAAATGCTCGCCCTATATTATGCCGTAGGTGAATACATCTCACTCAATAGTCGAACAAACACGTAGGGAACCGGTGCATTAGAGTTCATATCGCAACAATTACAACAAGAATTACCCGGACTGCGAGGATTCTCTATCACCAGTCTAAAAAAATGCGTACTTTTTTCGAAAACTGGAATAGTATATTTTCAAACCGTCCGTCAACAACGGACAAAAACACATCCTCATTAATCCCAGAAAATATAACTATTACAATTCGTCCGTTGACAACGGACGAATTGAATATTTCTGACTTGGAATCTTTTATAAGTATCGGGTTCACACACCATTATGAAATACTTTTAAAAACATCAGATATAGAAGAACGTTTATTCTACATCCGTCATTGTGCTACTGAATTTTGGAGTGTCGAAAAATTAAGATACTATTTGAATGAAAAATCCTATTTTAAACAAGCGGTAGCCAATAATTTCAATCAAACCATCACAAATGTAAATTATCGTAAACGAGCCATACAATCATTCAAAGATGAATATCTCCTTGATTTTATCAACATCAAGGACATTGATGAGATTGATGAACGAGTTATTGAAAACCAGATCATTCAAAACATAAAGAAATTTATCATGGCACTCGGTTCTAATTTCTCATTTTTAGGTAACCAATACAGACTTATTGTAGATGAACAAGAGTATTTTATCGATTTACTATTTTTCAATCGCCATTTACAAGCGCTCGTTGCCATCGAACTAAAACGAGGCGAATTCAAACCCGAATACGCAGGGAAACTCAATTTTTATCTCTCGGCTCTGGATGAATATGTGCGTCTTCCACACGAAAACCCCTCTATCGGGATTATCCTCTGCAAATCGCAACGTTCGAAAACCGTTGAATTCGCCTTTCGCGACACTTCAAAACCGATGGGTGTTGCCACATACAAATTGGCCAACGAATTACCTAAAGATTATGAGGGGATTTTACCTAGAGCCGACGAATTGAAGAAACTTTTAGAAGAAGAAAATAATGACTAATACGAAGTAAAATTTCAAGAGAATCAATTTCTTACAAAAACAAAATATTTTTCTAAACCATTAATTCACATCATTTTTCCATTATATGAACTCCTTATCATTTTCTTGTTGTATTTTTGCAGCGGAAAAAAGCGATGACATGGAAAAAACGAACATAAGAGCGTACACGTTACAAGAGTTAGCAAACGTCCTCGTACAACACGGGGAAAAAGCATTCCGGGCAAAACAAATCTGGCAGTGGCTTTGGCAAAAGGGAGTGACCCGTTTCGAGGACATGACCAACTTGTCAAAAGACTTCCGGGAATTCTTGGACAACCACTTTATCCTACAAACGGCCACACTCACCCATAAACAAGAGAGTAGTGACGGTACAACGAAACTCGGCTTTACCCTTCCCGACGGGAACCTGATTGAAACCGTACTTATCCCAAGCAAGGATAAATCAACCGTGTGTGTCTCCTCGCAAGTAGGATGCAAACTGAAATGTAGCTTTTGTGCCACGGGAGGGTTGGGGTTCACCCGAAACCTGTTACCGGAAGAAATATTCGACCAAGTAGTTGCCGTGAAACGCCTGGGAGAAGAACGGGGACTACCGCTATCCAACATCGTACTGATGGGCATGGGCGAACCACTTCTGAACTACGAGAATGTCCTTGCCGCCATAGAACGCATCACGGCAGAGGATGGATTGGGAATGTCCCCCTATCGCCTCACGCTATCCACCTCCGGCATCGTGGAAGGCATCAAGCGACTGGCAGATGACGACGTTCGTTTCAACCTTGCCATTTCACTCCACTCGGCAGTCAACACGACCCGGGACAAAATTATGCCGATAAACAAGGCTTACCCGCTTACCGAACTCGCCGAGGCTATTCGGTATTTCGTGGATAAAACGGGGACACGTCCCACGTTCGAGTACCTGTTACTAAAAGGTGTCAATGATAGTCTCGACGATGCCAAGGCTCTCGCCTTGTTCTGTCGACAATTCCCCGTGAAAATCAACATTATCGAGTACAACGAAGTGGACAACGCCCCCTACCGTCACAGCCCGGATGCCTGCAGGGATCAATTTGTTCGCTACCTCGAAAGCAAAAATATCGTGGTGAATATCCGTCGCAGCAAAGGAAAAGACATTGATGCGGCTTGCGGACAACTGGCCAACAAGAATAGTTAGCCTACTACATTTTTAGCTATTCTGACTTAGGCTTATAGTAAACTTTTTCAAGGTAATACACCGTGTTTACCCGTTGCACATTCGATGCACTTAGGGATTAAAGACGTATCAACTTCGCTACAAAGACGTATCAAAGACGTTCGTGAACGTCTTTGATACGAATTCGATTTATCTTTAATTTTTGATTATCTGGTGATTACCTTAAGTACTTATCTATTCTTCATTTGATAATACCTCCCCAAAGGCATTATGAACTTTACAGACTTTATAAATCTTATAAACGAACATCGGCCCCCGACTTCTCGTATTACAAGAAACTAAACACCTAATTATCAACTCATAGTATGAAGTTCTTCTTATTAGCCGTATTGCTCGTCGGATGCAATATCATGGCGACAACAGCACAATCCGACAAAATCGTCGATAACCGGGCCATAGACACGCTGGATCTAAAAAAGTACGTCGGCCTATGGTATGAAATCGCACGCTTTGACCATCCTTTCGAACGAGGCTTGGTCGGGGTTACAACCGAGTACACCATCAAACCCGACGGAAACATCGAGGTTATTGGACGAGGTTACCAAGATAGTTTCCAAGGGGAGAGAAAAGAAATCGTGGGGCACGTGCACATCCCAGACACGACCCAACCGGGAGTTCTAAAGGTCACTTTTTTCTTGATTTTCAAGACAGACTATCACATTCTGGAAGTCGAGAATGATTACAGTGCAGCCCTCATCGGAAGTTCTCAATGTGATCATCTCTGGATTGTGAGTCGTACCCCAAAACTCCCTCCCAAGAAATTGAAAGACTTGATGCAACGGGCACAACGCAGAGGGTACGACACGACCGCCCTTATCTTCGTCCCGCATGGGCAGGAACAAATTCAAGAAGAGTTGACCAAACTCTGAGTTATTTTCCATATTTTTGAACAACCAAAGGTTCAGAAATATGGAATTATTTATACTTATATCCTGCGTTTTACTTCTCATTCTCAACATTATCCTCATTGGATTACACGTTCGTTCCCGCAAGGACAACACCGCACGGGATGTATCACGCTCCATCTCGGACCTCGAAAAAGTGATCCGGGACGAATCACGCTATAACCGGGAAAACGATGAGAACCGTTCCCGCAAAGACCGGGAAGAACTCGCCTCTACCCTCAACCATTTCCGGACAGAACATCGAGAAACCTTAAAGAATATCACCACCCAGACTAACTCCGCCATACAAGCTTTCCAGAAAAGTTTTGCAGAAAGCATGGAATTATTCAACCGCCTGCAACGGGAAAAATTCGGGGAGCTATCACTCCGTCAACAGGAACTCCTGCAAAACACGGAAAAGAAACTGGAAGAGATGCGAGCCACCGTGGATGAAAAATTACAGAAGACCCTACACGAACGTATCGGGCAATCATTCGAACTCGTCAGCAAGCAACTGGAAAACGTGCAGAAAGGCTTAGGGGAAATGCAGACGCTGGCACAGGATGTCGGTGGGCTGAAACGGGTGCTTAGTAACGTGAAAATACGGGGAACGATCGGGGAAGTACAACTTTCCATGCTATTGGAGCAAATTCTAGCCCCGGATCAATATGATGCTAACGTAAAAACTAAACCCGGATCGGACAAACTGGTCGAATTCGCCGTGAAACTTCCCGGACGGGCGGAAGGAGACGAATCGGTCTACCTTCCCATCGACGCCAAGTTCCCGAAGGACGTTTACGAACAACTCCTTGACGCCTACGAGTCCGGAGACTTACAACGGGTGGAAACCACTTCCCGCGTACTCGAACAGACCATTCGCGGTATGGCAAAGGACATCCGGGACAAATACCTAGCCCCACCGCATACCACGGACTTCGGGATCATGTTCCTGCCTTTCGAGAGCATATACGGAGAAGTTACCCGCCGGGCAGCCTTGTTGGAACAATTACAGCAGGAATACCACGTGATTGTCACGGGGCCGACCACACTAGCAGCGATACTGAATAGCCTACAAATGGGATTCCGCACGCTGGCCATCCAAAAACGCAGCAGCGAGGTGTGGCGTATCCTTGGTGCCGTGAAGGCCGAATTCGAGAAGTTCGGGGGACTTCTGGAGAAAGCCCAGAAAAATCTCCAAACCGCTAACAACCAACTGGAAGAGGTCATGGGCAAACGAACCCGAGCCATACAGCGACAACTACGTTCGGTAGAGGCCCTCCCGGCTAAAGAAGAGCAAAACCCACTACTGGATTCATTTTCAGAAGATGACGAGGCATAAAAACGACAAAGATTTTCACCTAAAATAAAACAAAACACGACTTGCTAGATTCTTTCCGCAGTTTTTATTAGCTTTGTCCGAAAGAAGGTTATACAAGTAAAAAGATTAAATATAAAAACATGGAAACGACGAAGAATAAAACGACCTTGCTCATCATGGCAGCAGGGATGGGTTCCCGGTTTGGTAGCTTGAAACAACTGGCATTGCTCGGCCCCCACAAGAAAACATTGTTGCATTATTCAATCTATGACGCCGTACACGCGGGGTTTGACAAAATTGTTTTCATCATCCGCCGAAGTTTCGAGAACGAATTCAAAGAGGCCGTGGGAAAATATGCCGAGAGCTTGGTTGAAACCGTGTACTGTTTCCAAGAAATGGATCAACTGCCCGGTAACCTGCCCCCGATCCAGCGGGAAAAACCCTGGGGAACGGCTCACGCCATCTGGGCCGCAAAAGACCATATACACGAACCGTTTATCGCAATCAATGCTGACGACTTTTACGGACGGGATGCCTTCGTGAAGATGCACGATTTTGTGGCCAGTAATCCCGACGAGAGATGTTTCAGCCTCGCCGGCTACCGGTTGGCAGCCACGCTATCCGAGAACGGGACGGTATCCAGAGGAATATGCACGGTTGACGGGGACAATTTCTTGACCAGTATCACCGAACGTACGAAGATCGGTCGGGAAGGTGATATGATTAAAGACCTGAACACAGGTGTCGTACTACACGAGGATGACGTGGTTTCCATGAATTTCTGGGGATTCTCACCTATGCTTTTCGGGGAGATCGAGAAACAATTCATCGAATTCTACCACAAGAACAGCGAAAATCCCAAGGCAGAGATTTACATACCTTTCGTGGTAGACGAACTTATCAAGCAAAAAGCCGTGAAAGTGAAGGTATTAAACACCAGTGCCAAATGGTTCGGGGTAACGTACAAAGAGGACACGGAACTAGTGAACAATGCCTTGCAGAAATTCGACGGGGAAGGATTATATACTGACATGGGGCAATAAATAGCATAAAAACGGGTAAACACTAAAAAACAACTAAGCATGGACAAACTGAAGAGAATTTACGACACGTTCGTATCGAGCGGGCGGTTTATATCCGCTACACCGTACGGTTCTGGCCATATTAACGACACCTATCTGGTGAAAGTGGACGAGGATGTCGAGTACATTCTCCAAAGGATCAATGGTAACGTGTTCAAGGACATCCCAAAACTGGTGCGAAACAAAGAACTGGTGTGCGGGCATATCCGCAACCGGCTTATCCGGCACAAAGTAAGCGACATCACCCGCAAATACATCACGTATTTTTACACGGACAAGGGAAACGCTTACTACAAGGATTACGAGGGAAACTACTGGACGCTATCACTCTTTATCAAAGGCTCAAAGAGCTACGATGTTATCCCGGATTCCCAGATCGCTTATCAAGTGGGTATCGGGTTCGGAGAATTCGAGAACCGGATTTCCGATTTCGATGCGAAATTGTTGATCGAGACCATTCCGCTTTTTCACAATGTTCCTCGCCGCCAGCGGGAATTAAAAGAGGCCCTAGCCAAAGCCGAACCGGACCGGATCGAGGCGAGTAAGGAACTGCTCGAATACCTGAAAAAGTTCGATAATGAGATGTTAGAATTACAACGGATGAAAGACGAGGGAATTTTGCCGCTCCGGGTCACGCACAATGACACGAAAGCGAATAATCTCCTGTTCGACCACAATGATCATCCGTTATGCGTGATCGATCTGGACACCGTGATGCCGGGAATCGTGCATTACGACTTCGGGGATGCCATTCGCTCGTCTTGTAACACGGCCGGGGAGGAAACTCGCAATCTTGATGAGGTGCATTTTAACATGAATTATTTCGAGGCTTTCACCGCCGGATTCATGGAAAAAGCCAAACACCTTTTCACGCTCAAGGAAAAAAAGACCCTTGCGCAAGGATGTACGCTAATGACCTATCTACAAGCCGTCCGTTTCCTAACGGATTATTTGGACGGGGATCATTATTACCCGATCACCTATCCTGAACATAACCTGCAACGAGCTAAAGTTCAAGTAAGGTTATTACAGGACATGGAACGACAATTCGACAAGATGAACCAGTTTATTCTGGATCAATAATACCAAAAAACGGTAGCTTTCGCTACCGTTTTTTTGTATCCTTCAAGAATTTTCCTTACTTTTTCTTATTCTTGCAACACTCGTCTGTTTTACCTGTCTTGGAACAGCAATTGTCACCACATTTTCCTTCACATTTACTCTCCTTAGACTCGCAGTTCTGGTCGCATTTACCATCACACTTTTTTTCACCACAACTTTGACCACAGGTCCCGCTGCAATTATGTTTCTCGCCGCAACTTCCCTTGCAAGCTTCTTTATTTCCCTCTTTACAACAATTATGTGCTTTACCGCATTTTATCAACTTACCGTCTTTATCACACATTCCCACTACTTTCACATCATGACGCTCGATAGCAGCCCGCAAAGCCTCAACAGAATTTTTGTCGGTACGGAAAGAAATCAACACGGTTGAATCTTTCATGTTCAACTTATAATCCTTGATTCCTTTCTCGAAAGGCATATCTTTATCCAGTTTAGCCTTACAAGAAGGGCAATGTATTCCTACTTTAAAAATAACGGTTGTATCTTTCTTAGTCTGGGCACTCACTGTTAAACCCATCATAACGAACACTACCAGCGTGAATAAAATTTTCATTGTTTTCATAGTAAACGTATTAGTTATTAAAAACATTGTTTTTCAAAAGTAATTATTTTATTGATTATTCTTTTCGATCTAAGGCAAATCTCAAACCGATATAAAATTTACGTCCGTGAAGAGGTCCCCACACTTTCGACGAGTCAAAGGTATCGCTCCAAGGATTATGGGAATTTACGATCGGGTTCTTTTGAGTAAAATCCCCGATATTCTCGCATCCCGCATAAATACTCCACAAACGGAAATATTTCGTAACCTGCGCATTCATGATCTGGAAATCATCAAAACGGGAGGCTACCCGATATTCATCGGCAATCCCACCCTGCTCCGGCAAACGTCCGGAACCGTTAAACTGGGTCGTGAAATCGAACTGCCATTTCTTCAAGTTGGTGAAGTATGACAAGTTCACCAATCCCTTATAACGGCTCGTTAAAGGAGTACGCTTCAGATCTCCGTTTATCGTCGTCTTCACATCATTGTAACGATAAGCTAACGTGGCTTCCAAACGAGGGATCAACTCGTATTTCACCTCGACCTGGTAACAATTCGAATAGGAATCCCCGTCCAGGTTATAAAAGTTCACCTTGTTGTATGCCGTCTCGTTATCCACCACCACTTGGTCGTTGAATTTCGTGTGATAATAATCTAGGTTGATATTCAAGGTACGCCCGAATACTTCGAACTTCCGGTTCACGTTAGCCCCGAAATTCCAAGAATCCTCCATTTTTAGATCATCCAGTAAAGCCGGATTTTTACCCAACAACTCGCCATTCACGTAGAAGTTCGCAGCAGAGGCCAGCAAGTAACTGTTCTCGGCCAAGATATTCGGTGTACGCAGACCGCGGCCGAAAGTGGCCTTGATGCTGGTGAATTCATCTGGTTTGTACATGATGTGAGCCCGCGGGGTCCAGATACTCCCGAAGATATTGTGATAATCGTAGCGCAAACCTGCCATCACGATAAAACGCTGATCCAGAAATTCCCCCGTGTACTGGAAGAAAGCTCCCGGCACCCGTTCTTCTCGTTTCATATTTATGAAATCGGTAGAAATATCCTCTCCATAATTGAAAACCGGATCACGGAAATCTTCGTCATATTTGTCGTAATTGAAACTCAACCCGGCAGAGTACATCTGGCTGGGATTCGTCCCGAAAATAGACTGGTAGATGTAGTTCACGAACAAACTCTTCTGCCCGGCATTATACATTTTCGGCCCGTAATAAGAATCCTGCGTGTGATCGGAATAGTTCACCAAAATCGCCATACTCGTGTTCTCGTACTGGGGCATCAAGTAACCTAACTTCAAGAAAGCCTCGTAACGACGAGTGTCGATCCCAATTTTATACAACCCGTATTTCTCATCTGCATGAGCATGTCCGCCATGAGTGGTTTGTCCGCCATTCCGTTCCTCGTCGATAAATTTACCCCCGAATTGCAAATACCAAGTATCATCTTTATAAGCCCAACGATTCATCACGTTGTATTGCGTTTTCTCCGGCATATCCAAGAATCCGTCCTTGTTCCCGTCATGAGGCTCTTCCATCCAGTCCCCATGCAAAAGAAACATCGTACTCCACTTGTCATTGAACTTGATACTGAAATTAGAGTTAAATTCGTACATTCCCTCGCTACTCGTGAAGACATTAGCCGAAAGTAACTCCGGATCACGGGGTTTCTTGTAGTCCACGCTGATCTGCCCGGCCATCGATTCGTAACCGTTAATCACCGATCCCGTCCCTTTTGAAACGGAAATCGCAGACATCCAGGGACCAGGAATATAAGTCAAACCGTACAAAGAGGCCAATCCCCGGAAATTAGGCATATTCTCGGTCATCATCTGCACGTACTTTCCGGTTAATCCCAATAGCTGGATTTGCTTTGCACCCGTCACGGCATCGGCATACGACACGTCAACCGAAGCATTCGTCTCGAAACTCTCACCCAAGTTACAGCAAGCCGCCTTACACAACTCTTCGCCCGTGATCAATTGCTCGATCAAAGGCCCCTGAGTCGACATCACGGTACTCTGTTTACGGGCAGCCACACTCACCTCGTCCAATTGCTCCCCGGATTTCAACGTGCAGGTCACGAATTTATCCGTGGATTTTACCTCTATCGTATCCGAGCGGTACCCGATAAAACTAACGACCAACTTCCCAACCTTCTCCCACTTGATTTTAAATTCCCCGTTCGCATCCGAAACAGATCCTTTCGAAGTCCCTACCCAATAGACATTCGCCCCGGGTAACGCCACCTCTCCGTTTTCCGTTTCTTCCATAACACGCCCTTTTATGGTCTGTGCCTGTAAGCCAACAGAGGCAAGTAAACACATTATAATAAACAAATTTCTCATATAGATTCCACGATTTTCAGGAACGTGCCGGGGATATTTCTTTTACCCAATGCCACGAAACACGTTCTCTCTTGATTAAATTTTAAATAACGTTTCAGTCAAGTCAGACGCATACACACGACTCGTCGAAAGATACTTTTAAAGCATCTTCGTCACGGATCAAAATTTAATCAACAACGGAAAATACATAGCAACTCCAAGGGCGGAGACGTGTCTATGTATGCAACAGGAGAATTAAAAGGTTGTACATTAGAAATAACCGCATCCGGTAAAGACATCATAAAATTACACTCCTGCACCATATCGCAGAATTGTATTTCGAAATGGGACATTGCCCAATCACCGGAAACTTTATAATAAGTATGTTCTTGTTTTGCGTTATCGCAATTCTTTTTGTGCGCATTGTGGCACATACGATGACAGCAGTGACAACCATGCGTACACGGACACGGGATGTCCTGGGGAATAACCATCACGTGCAAGTAAGTTTCCTGGCAACGCTGACAGTACACTTTACTTACATTCACACCTATCGTACCTAACAAAAAGGTAAACAATAGCAAAAATGCTGGTATATTCAATTTTTTCTGTTTCATCGTTTGCAAAAATAAAACAATTTTCAAATTTCAATCTCCCAAAATACACCATTAACAATTAATTAACGGTTTTTTCATTCAAAATCTGATCCGACGATGTGAAAAATAGAAAAAAAGTATTACTTTCGAACTTCATAAATCAAGATGTAGATTATTTATATCATTCCAACAAATTATGAGAAAAATACTATTACTTGGACTACTTGTAGTTCTTATCGCATCCTGTACTGAAAAGACGAATGTCGAAATTACAGGGGCCATCAAAGATGCAGCCAACACGAAAGTATATCTGGAACAAATAGATGTAAGTTCAAGAAAAACAATCGACTCAACAAAAATTAACAAGAACGGGGAGTTTAAATTTAAACTCAACATCGAGCTCCCGACATTCTATTCTTTAAGATTTTCTAACAACGAGCAAGTGACCTTGATCGCCAGCCCGGACGAGGTGCTTGAAGTCAGTGGTACGCTGAAGGACATTAAAAATAACTACTGGGTGGATGGTTCTGAAAACTCGTTATGGATTAAACTCCTGAATTTCCAGATCACCCGTACAATCACGCTAACGGATTCTTTGAAGAGATCCTATCAGGCTCTCCCACAAGGAACCGAGTACGACACTCAACGTCAGGAATACGCCAAGGCATGGGAAGAGGCAATAAACAAACAGATCAGTTTCACCCGTGACTTCATTATCAAACACGCCACCTCTCCGGCATCTTATTATGCCCTTTATCAAAAAATTGATGATAATATCGGAGTGATGGACGAGTTCGAAGACCTTCACTATTTTAAAGTGGTGGCATCATCCTTGACCGCCCTTTATCCCGAATCCCAGTACACGAAGGCAATCATGAATCACTTGAAACAAATATCCCAAGCAATCCGCAATCAACAACTTGCTGCCGTGATTAACAACACGGAAGGGTCTCTACCGGATATTAACCTGCCGGATGTGAATGGCAAGGATATTTCACTGAACTCCCTCAAATCGAAACTCATCGTGCTTGACTTCGGGCTGATCACGGCCAAAGAGAGCCAAGAGTACATTGACCAGATGAAAAGCGTATACAACAAGTTCAAAAACCGGGGAGTGGAAATCTACATGGTTTGTCTGGATAAAAACAAATTTCTTTGGGAAGACGTGATAAAAACGAACAAGATCAACTGGATTTGCGTATGGGATCAAGGAGCGTTACAAAGTCGGGCAGCCTCGACTTGGAACGTGAAGAGTGTTCCGGCAAACTACATCATTAACCAAAAGAAAGAAATTGTTGGTAAAAACTTGTACGGCAGCCGTTTGGAAGACCGTTTGAACGACTTGTTGAAAAAATAATTATATTGGACGAACATATCATCATGCAGGGCAAGAAGGTTTATTTTCTTTCAGACGCACACTTGGGTGCCAAACTATTGAAAGATAATCGGGAGAGAGAAATTATGCTCGTGGAGTTTTTGCAAAGCATCAAACCTGATTGCTTGGAACTTTACCTGCTTGGTGATATGTTTGATTTTTGGTTCGAATACAAACACGTTGTACCCAAAGGCCACGTACGCTTTCTTGCCGAACTGGCCAATTTCACGGACCAGGGAATTAAGGTACATTTCTTCACGGGTAACCACGACATCTGGGCTTTCGACTACTTGGCAAAAGAATGTGGTGTTATCCTGCATACTTCCATGATGGAAACCACGATAAACGGAAAATCTTTCCTTATCGGACATGGTGACGGTCTGAATCCGAACGACAAAGGGTATCTTTTCCTGCGTAACGCTTTCCATAATCGCTTCCTACAAAGATGTTTCCGATTTATCCATCCCGACTGGGGGATCGCTTTGGCCAATAAATGGTCATCCCATTCCCGACTGAAAGGAAACGGACAGATCGAGGCGAGGGGCTATCTGGGAGACGACAAAGAAGAAATCGTTATTTATTGCCAGAATATCTTGAAAGAACACCACGTGGATTATTTCATTTTCGGCCATCGCCATTTGCCTCTCAATCTTGAACTTGAATCCAACAGTCACTATATCAACACGGGAGACTGGATCACGCATTTCAGTTATGCCGTATTCAACGGAGAGAAGGTTTCTCTTGAAAAACTTGATCGCAAAAAATAACCTACTTTGCATTGTTTTTCTGTGAAATAATCTTAACTTACATGCTTGTATGTGAAACATAAGATCAGACGGTATGTTAGTTAAAATTTTCGGGGGTGCAGTGTACGGAATCAATGCTTTGACCATCACAATCGAGGTCAATATTCTTTGGGGAGCGAAATTTATTATTGTCGGTTTACCCGATAATGCGGTAAAAGAAAGCCAGCAACGAATTGATTCCGCCCTCCGGGAAATCGGGTTAAAAATTCCGGGTAAACGAGTAATCATCAACATGGCTCCCGCCGACGTGAAGAAAGAAGGATCGTCTTTCGACTTACCGCTAGCCATTGGAATCCTTGCGGCTAATGACCAGTTACCTAATGCACAACTGGATAAATACCTGATCATGGGCGAGCTGTCATTAGATGGCAGCCTACAAGCGGTCAAAGGGGTACTTCCCATCGCCATACACGCCAAAAAGGAAGGTTTTAAAGGTATTCTTCTGCCCTATCAGAATGCTAACGAGGCTGCAGTGGTTCAAGGCTTTGAAGTTTACGGTTTCCACCATCTGAGTGAAGTGATCGCTTTTCTGAAACAGGAAAAAGACTTCTCTCCCATTTCTTTCGACCAACAAGTCATGACAGCATTTCCCGATGATGACTTGCTTGATTTCAAAGACGTGAAGGGACAAGAAAACGTGAAACGTGCGATGGAAGTTGCAGCCGCAGGCGGGCATAACATGATCATGATCGGCTCCCCCGGTTCGGGGAAAACCATGCTGGCCCGAAGATTACCAACCATTCTCCCTCCCATGACCATCGAAGAGGCTCTGGAAACAACGAAAATCCACTCCGTCGCGGGAAAGATTCAAAATAATCATTCCTTAATTACTTCACGTCCATTTCGTTCGCCGCATCATACCATATCTGATGTTGCACTTGTTGGCGGAGGATCTTGGCCTCAACCGGGGGAAATATCACTTGCTCACCATGGTATTTTATTTCTAGATGAACTCCCAGAATTTCGCCGGGCAGTACTGGAAGTCTTGAGACAACCACTTGAAGATCGGAAGATTACCATCAGTCGTTCCAAGTTCAGCGTGGAATATCCGGCTAACATCATGCTGATCGCATCTATGAATCCTTGCCCGTGTGGGTACTATAATCATCCCACGAAGGAATGTAATTGTCCGCCCGGAGCCGTTCAAAAGTATTTATCGAAAATATCCGGTCCTTTACTCGACCGGATTGACATACATATTGAAGTGATTCCCGTAGAGCTTGACAAGATCACGAATTCCTCGGACAGTGAACCAAGCTCTGTTGTTCGAGCTAGGGTGATCGCCGCCCGGGCTATCCAGACCCAACGTTTTCAATCTTACCCGGGGATTTATTGTAATGCCCAGATGACCTCACCGCTACTAAAAAAGTATTGTCCGCTGGACGATAAATGTGTTGCACTACTAAAGATTGCCATGCAACGTTTCGGACTTTCCGCCCGAGCTTATGACCGGATCATCAAATTGTCCCGAACAATTGCCGACCTAGACCATAACGAGAAAATAACCCCGCAATATATCGCCGAGGCCATACAATACCGAAGTCTCGACAAGGACGGATGGGGAGGATGAGAGAACTAAAAAATAAAAACTAAAAGATAAAAGTTAAGTGAGAATTCAACTTTTATCTTTTAGTTTTTATCTTTTACCTTACCGTTATACCCGGCTTAGTATATCTTCAAGTCCTTGGAAGTGATTTTTATAATCTTCGGCACTCCGGCGAATCACCTCGAAAGCCTCTTCCTTATTATAGACATGAGTGATTTCCGTGCGTCGTTCCTCACCGGGAAGATCCTTGTAGGTTAAAAAATAATGCCGTAACCTGTCAATCACCACGTGTGGTAATTCGGAAATATCATTATAAATATTATACGTGGCATCATGTTTCAACACGGCAATAATCTTATCGTCTGCCTCGTTCTTATCCAACATCCGGAATCCCCCGATAGGACGAACTTCTGCGATAATATCCCCGTGAGAGATCGTTTTCTCGGTCAGGACACAAATATCAAGCGGGTCTCCGTCCCCGTGAATATCCGTTCTCTCGGTCTGCGACATACAATACTCGGCAACTAAATCTCCGCAATAAGTCTGCGGTAAAAAACCATATAAAGCGGGAACCACGTTCGAATACTTCTGCGGACGATCTATTTTTATATACCCACTCACTTTATCCAACTCGTACTTCACCGTGTCCGTCGGTACCATCTCTATGAATGCGGTAACCACGTTCGGCGCATCCGTCCCAATATCCAAACCATGCCACGGATGTGACTTGTACCTAAGTCCCATCAAACGGACAATAGGATCATTAATTTTATTTCCCATAACTTATATTATTAAAAACATATACACCTCTTTATTGTTCCGCAAACAAATGCGCCTCGATTTGCTCAATCAGGATATGAATCACCTTGATGTGAATCTCCTGAATCCGATCGGAATACCCGTTCCAAGGAACACAAATATTCACGTCACACATATTCTTCATTTTACCGCCATCCTTACCGGTTAACCCGATCACCAACATACCCTTGCGGTGAGCCGCATTAACGGCTCTCACAATGTTTTCTGAATTACCGGAAGTACTGATTGCCAATAACACATCACCAGCTTTCCCGTGTGCCTCCACGTAACGGGAGAACACGTACTCAAATCCGAAATCATTGGCCACGCAGGTCAAGTGAGTCGGATCGGAAATTGCCATTGCAGGTAGTGCGGGACGGTCTCCCCTGAAACGTCCGGTAAGTTCCTCGGCGAAATGCATGGCGTCACTCATGGAACCACCATTTCCACAACTTATGACCTTACCCCCGTTTTTCAATACCCGGGATAATATCTCTGCCGCCAATCCGACTTGTTTCAACTTCTCCTCATCCTCCACGAAATCAGCTAACACCTGTTGCGCCTCCAAAAAACTTTTCTTGATATTATCCATATATTCGGGTATTACATTTATCTTATCTTTTTCCATTCAACGATTTTTCCCCTCTCTTTTTTCAACATTCCCGGGGGAACCACTTGTCGTATATCTTCACAAAGCAAATCAATCAACTTTTGTTTCGTGAAATGACGGGAATATATCACACTGACCTCCCGCAAAGGTTTGGACACCGTGAATGAACGAACTTGCTTTTTCTTTTCCTCCGTCATGTACAACGTGGCTAACTCAGGAATCAAGGTAAATCCCCCTTCCCGATCCACGATCTTCATCAAGGTCTCTAAAGAATTACTCTCAAAATCAAAAGGCAAATTCTTATGTTGCGTTCCTCGCATCTCACATAAATTCACTACTTGATCCCGGAAACAATGCCCGTCTCCCAACATCCATAACTCAGGAGTTGCAATATCTTGTGTTTCTACGTCTTTCTTTTTCAAAAGTTCGTGATCAGGGTGAGCGTAGATCATCATCTCCTCGTAAAACACGGGCTGTTCTACAATCTTATCGTCATGATAAGGTGTCACGAATACCCCCACGTCCAACGTGTCATGTTTCAACCGTCGGATAATCTCTTCCGAAATTAATTCTTCCACTTCCACCTGTACCCCAGGATAACGACGAATGTAATCCCCGATGAATATCGGTAATAAATAAGGAGCTAGCGTGGGAATAATACCTATTTTCAAGGATCCCGCTACCTCCTGTTTCTCTTCATTAATAATCTCTTTTATTCTTTGAGTCGAGGCCAGCACTGTTCTTGCCTGCTCGATCAACTTGTAACCGATGTCGGTAGGAACAACCGGTTGCCGACTCCGATCGAAAATGATTACACCTAGATCATCTTCCAGCTTTTTAATTTGCATACTCAGTGTCGGCTGTGTCACGAAACACTTGTCGGCGGCTGTTGCAAAATGCCGGAATTCATCGACCGCAACAACATATTCTAATTGTGTCAGTGTAATCATATATTATTATTTCTAATCAAAAAAATCTTTCATCTTGGAAAAGATACTTTTCTTGTCACCACTTCCCGGCTTAAAGCCTTCCGCCTCTTTCATCTTTTCCACGAGTTTTTTCTCGTCCTTCGACAAGTTCTTAGGAATCCACACGTTCACCTTTGCCAACAAATCCCCTTTACCGTAACCGTTCACATCAGGCAATCCTTTTCCTCGCAAACGCAATATTTTACCCGGCTGGGTACCTGCCTCAATCTTCACTTTCACTTTCCCTTCGATGGTCGGAATCTCAACCGTTTCCCCTAACACGGCTTCCGGATACCCGATAAACACGTTGTATAATAAATCATTCCCATCTCTTACCAACTCCGGATGCTCTTCTTCTTCTATCAACACGATCAAGTCACCGTTCACGCCACCACGACGAGCTGCGTTTCCTTTACCATTCAAAGACAATTGCATCCCTTCACCCACTCCTGCCGGAATATTGATAGAAATCACCTCTTCCGACATCAACACGCCCTCTCCATTACAGAAAGTACATTTTTCATTGATAATCTTTCCTTCGCCCTCGCAAGTCGGACACGTGGAAGTGGTTTGCATCGCTCCCAGTATCGTATTTTGTACCCGGGTCACTTGTCCCGATCCTTTACAGGTCGAACAAGTGGAATAGGATTTTCCATCCTTTGCTCCCGTTCCGTTACAATGCTGACAAGCCACGTATTTCTTTACCTTGATTTTCTTCTCAATTCCGGTAGCAATTTCCTGAAGGTTCATTTTCACCTTCACTCTCAAGTTCGTTCCCCGGTTTACCCGGCGGGCACTACGGCCACCACCAAAACCTCCGAAACCACTAAAGCCACCGAAACTTCCGAAAATATCCCCGAATTGAGAGAAAATATCATCCATACTCATGCCCCCACCAAAACCTCCTTGTCCGGCTCCACCTACTCCGGCGTGACCGAACTGATCATAACGACGTCTCTTTTCTTCATTACTCAGCACATCGTATGCTTCAGCGGCTTCTTTAAATTTCTCCTCGGCCTCCTTGTCCCCCGGGTTCTTATCCGGGTGATACTTTAAAGCCAGTTTTCGATATGCTTTCTTGATCTCAGTGGCATCAGCACTTTTAGATACCCCCAACACCTCATAATAATCTCTCTTTTCCATTACCACGCAACTATATTTTATTCACCAACAACCACTTTCGCAAAACGCATCACCTTGTCATTCAAGTAATATCCCTTCTCGATACAATCCAACACTTTACCCTTTAACTCCGGAGTCGGAGCCGGAACTGTCGTTACCGCCTCGTGAATATCCGTGTTAAAATCAGCATTTTCAGTCTCGATTTCTTTCACGCCATTCTGTGTCAGAAAAGACTTAAAATTAGCATAGATCAAATCCACTCCTTCTTTTAGAGCTGCCACATCCTTCGCCGTACTCATACTCTTCAAGGCGCGTTCGAAGTTATCCACCACGGGTAAAATATTACTTAACAATTGTTCCCCGGCACTCTTGGTTAACTCCATTTTTTCCTTCAAGGTACGTTTCCGGTAATTATCGAACTCCGCGGACAAACGTAAGTATTTATCATTCATCTCGATCAGTTTCTGTCCCAACTCTTCCAATTGCTTATCCTCTTTTCGGCAAGACTTGTCTTCTTTCTTTTTGTGAGCTTCTCCCTGATGTTTTTCTGAATTCACTTCTTCCTTTTCCGTATCGTTCGTCTGTGACTCTTCAAACTCGTTCTCCTGAGTCGATCTCTTCTCTTCTGCCATATCGTATATAATTTTTTTTATGAATAAACATTTTAAGCTACTCTTTCTAAGCAAAATCCCTGCCAACCGTCAATATGCCACATTGACAAGCATTACAAGTGCCAATGTGACACAAATAGCTGCCACAAAGATAGTAAAAGATATTCTTCCGATTCAACTTTTCAGCACTTAATGGGATTAAAGCATCCCATTATCCGCAAAACTATAATACCGATTAGGGCAAACGACAATGTGATCCAGCAACGTGATGTCTAATACACGCCCAGCCTCCTGTACTTTCTTTGTCAAAGTAATATCATGGGAACTCGGACGATCATTACCGCTGGGATGATTATGAGCTATTACGATGGAACAAGCTTTTGATTCCAGTACTTTCCGGAATATCATACGAATATCAATAATCGTACTCTCTATTCCTCCTGAAAACAAGCGATCGCATGACTTAATCCGACAAGCGCTTGACAAAGTGACCACCCAAAATTCCTCATGATCCAGATCTCCAATCAAGGGCTGAAGATAATCGTACAAATCCCTGCTGGTTGTCAACGCCGGTTCCTCCCTTGCTGTCGACAACGCCCGGCGGCGTCCCAATTCCATGGCAGCAATGATTGAGGCAGCTTTCGCCATCCCAACTCCTTTATAGCGATTCATAAAATCCGATACAGAAAGACGAGCCAGCGTATTCAAATCATTACTGGCATCCGTCAAAATCCGGCGAGACAAATCCAAGGCTGATTCCCCTCCACTCCCCGAACGGATTAAAATTGCGAGCAACTCGTTTGTCGAAAGCGCAGTAACACCTTTCAACAACATCTTTTCCCGGGGCTTATCGTCTTCCGCCCACGAGGAAATCGGGATATAATTTCCAGTCATAACTTTTTCTTTATAACTGGCAATGTAGCTATTTTTTTGTAATAAAAAAATCTCGAGAAGTAATTTCTCAAGATCAACCGACACATAGAAATAAAGGTAACAAACAAATTGTTTGTTACCTCAATATCTTAAGATAGTAAAATTACAGTTTATTCACATGTAAAGCCAAGCTAGACTTCAAGTTAGCTGCTTTGTTCTTGTGGATAATATGTTTTTTTGCTAATTTATCCAACATAGCCGACACTTTCGGCAACAAGTCTGCTGCAGTCTCCTTTTCGGTCATTGCACGTAGCTTTCTAACGGCATTTCTAGCAGTCTTTGCGTAATAACGATTGTGTAATCTTCTTTTTTCAGTCTGCCTTATTCTTTTTTCTGATGATTGATGATTTGCCATCTCTACAAATTAATTTAATTCAACTTTGTAGTCCGTACGAGAATCGAACTCGTGTTACAAGAATGAAAATCTTGCGTCCTAACCCCTAGACGAACGGACCATAAAACCCACTAAAATCTCGGTAGTCCGTACGAGAATCGAACTCGTGTTACAAGAATGAAAATCTTGCGTCCTAACCCCTAGACGAACGGACCATCGTTAAATATTTTGCTTTTTGCCCTAGTAGTCCGTACGGGAATCGAACCCGTGTTACAAGAATGAGAATCTTGCGTCCTAGCCCCTAGACGAACGGACCATCTTTTGCTTTAGCGGTTGCAAATATACGGCAAATTTCATTCCTACCAAAGAAAACGTGTGTTTTTTTTCACATTACTGATTATTTAACTACAAATACGTCTTCAAAGCATTGAAAATTAATGACATGAAAAACGATACTATATTAACAAAATAACCACCCATTCCCCCATACAGGCAAACACACGTAGCATAAAACCCCAAAAAACATACATTACAATGAAATTAATTCCCTACCTTTGCCTCCATAAACTATTGAAAATAGAAATTCATTTTCAATTTTCAATTTTCAATTTTCAATCATTATGGCTAAATTATATCTGATCCCAACTCCTGTTGGAAATCTTGAAGACATCACGCTGAGAGCGCTTCGTATACTAAAAGAAGTACCTCTTGTACTTGCCGAAGACACCCGTACCTCTGCGAAACTATTAAAACATTACGAGATTAACACCCCCCTGCTCTCACATCATAAATTCAACGAACACCAGCAAGTGAGTCGTATTGCCGAGCGTATTGCACGAGGCGAAGACATAGCCTTAATCAGTGATGCCGGGACACCAGGAATCTCCGACCCGGGATTTCTACTTGTACGTACCTGTATCGAACAAGGAATAGAAACTGAATGTCTGCCTGGAGCCACGGCATTTGTTCCCGCTCTCGTCAATTCCGGTCTACCCTGCGACCGTTTTTGTTTTGAAGGATTCCTGCCACAAAAGAAAGGTCGTCAAAAAAAACTTATAGCTCTTGCCGAAGAGGAACGCACAATGATATTTTACGAATCACCATTCCGTCTGGTAAAGGCCCTCGAACAGATGGCTGAATTCTTCGGCGAAAACCGACATGCTTGTGTAGCTCGCGAGATCAGTAAACTTTTCGAAGATTTCCAGCGAGGTACGTTGAAAGAACTAATTGATCATTTTACCGAAAACGGGGTAAAAGGAGAAATCGTCATGATCGTGGAAGGTAAACCCAAAAAAGAAGAGGAAGAATCAGAATAAAAATGGGGACTCCACCAAGTCCCCATCTTCATATTTATTTACATTTCTGACATTCGAAATATTTCCAGACTCCGGCAGCAAGGATAGCACCTAAAAATGGAGCGATAATGAACAACCATAACTGACTTAAAGCATTACCACCTTCAAAAATAGCAGGAGCAATACTTCGAGCCGGATTAACAGAAGTTCCTGTCACAGGGATACATACAATATGGATCAAAACCAAAGATAGACCAATTGCTAATCCCGCAAATCCGGCAGGAGCGTTAGCACTCGTGGACCCCAGAACAACAAGGATAAAGATAAAGGTAAACACCAACTCCGCCACAAAAGCCGGAACCATATTTCCTTCCCCGTACATATTTGCACCCGTTCCTTCCAACCCCATCCCGGAAGAAATCACGTAAAGAATCGCCGACCCGATAAAAGCACCGATGACCTGAAATAACATATACATCCCAGCATCCTTTCCGCTCATTCGCCCCGTCAAGAAAACACCTAATGTAATAGCCGGATTAATATGACATCCGGAAATACCACCAATAGCATATGCCATTGCTACCACAGACAAACCAAAAGCGAAAGCAATCCCCAAAAAACCGATTTCTGCTCCGGCAATAACAGCACTACCGCATCCCATAAGCACGAGTACCATAGTACCAATCATTTCAGCTACATACTTTTTCATAAATTTGTTTTTAAGATTTTAGGATTACAAATATACTATAAAATTAGGATATGTTATCCTGCTCAAAAAAAGAAAAGACTCCTATAACAATTGTCATAAGAGTCTTTTCCCCTATAAAATAAATTTCAATTACTTGCTGAATTTCCGTCCGTAGAACTGAGCACTATCACCTAATTCTTCCTCGATCCGAAGTAATTGATTGTATTTTGCCATACGATCAGAACGACTTAATGATCCCGTCTTAATTTGTCCGGAATTGGTTGCCACCGCAATATCCGCAATAGTTGCGTCCTCCGTCTCCCCGGAACGATGAGAAGTGACCGACGTGTAGCCGGCACGGTGAGCCATATCAATCGCATCCAATGTTTCGGTTAATGTACCAATCTGGTTTACCTTGATCAAAATGGAATTAGCACATCCCATTTCAATGCCTTTCTTCAAATATTGCACGTTTGTCACGAACAAATCATCCCCCACTAACTGGCAACGGTCCCCGATACGCTCTGTCAGTAATTTCCAGCCTTCCCAATCGTTCTCACTCATACCATCCTCGATAGAATCGATCGGGTAACGGGATATTAATTCCTCCAGATAAGCTACCTGCTCGGCTGAAGAACGCTTTGCGCCCGTTGCTCCTTCAAATTTAGAATAATCGTAAACTCCATCCTTATAGAATTCAGAAGAGGCACAATCCAACCCGATCATCACATCCTCACCCGCCTTATACCCGGCAGCCTCAATAGCTTTAATAATAGATTCCAAGGCATCTTCCGTTCCTTTCAATGCGGGAGCAAAACCACCTTCGTCACCCACGGCCGTACTCAACCCGCGATCGTGAAGAACTTTCTTCAAACTATGGAAAACCTCCGCACCCATGCGCAAAGCCTCACGGAAAGATTCAGCCCCAACCGGACGAATCATAAACTCCTGGAACGCAATAGGGGCATCAGAATGAGATCCTCCGTTAATAATATTCATCATCGGCACCGGTAACACTTTTGCGTTTACACCACCGATGTAACGATATAACGGCATTTCCAATGCGTTAGCAGCAGCTTTCGCACAAGCCAAAGACACTCCTAATAATGCATTGGCACCTAAATTACTCTTGGTCGGCGTACCGTCCAATTCCAATAAAACACGGTCAATCCCTACCTGATCGGTCACATTCATTCCCAATAAGGCATCAGCAATCACCGTATTTACATTATTCACGGCTTTGGTTACCCCTTTACCGCCATATCTTTTCTTGTCTCCATCACGCAATTCCAATGCTTCATGTTCTCCAGTGGACGCTCCGGACGGAACCGCAGCACGGCCCATCGCCCCACATTCCAGAATAACATCTACTTCTACGGTCGGATTTCCTCTTGAATCCAACACTTCTCTTCCGATAACTTCTGTAATATACATTCCTCTTAACTTTAAAAGTTCGTAAATAAATTGTTGTGACTAAGATACGTAAAACAATTGAAAAAGTCACATGATTTGGTTTATAAAGTTTATAAAGTTCCTTGTCATAAACTTTAGCCCCGCAATAAACTTTCCTCGGAAAGATTTGTCTTAATAGTGTGAAGATTTGGTTTGTAATTAAAAACACTCCATTCTTCGACGGAATGTTCAATTGTGTATAAAGTGTATATGAGTAAAGTAAAAGAAGCTGTTTTAGCTATCTTCTTCACGTTGTTTGCCCTATCTACCTTTGCCCAAACGGGAAGTGTCAGAGGACGAATTATAGATGCTAAAACGAAGAAACCCTTAGAGTTTGTCAACGTGAGTATCCGAGCCACGGGAACTCAAACCCCGTTAACCGGAACAGTCAGTGATTCAACCGGAGTTTTCCGTATCAACCGAGTGAAGAACGGGGCTTACACGCTCACCGCCTCGTTTATCGGTTACAAATCCGTGGAAAAAGAATTCACGATCTCACCGACCGCGAGAAACGTAAACGTGAAAAACATCCTTTTGGAAGAAGACAGTCAAGTGATTGACGAGATAAAGGTTGTCGGCCAACGAGCACAAATGAGATTCGAAATCGACAAAAAAGTCTTCGACGTGGAATCCAATATTTCTCAAGCCGGAGGATCAGCCAGCGAGCTACTTGAAAATATTCCCTCGGTGGAGGTAGACAACGAGGGAGAAATCTCTTTACGGGGAAACTCAAGTGTTACGATCTGGATCAATGGCAAGGCATCAGGCCTGTCCGCAGATAATCAAGCCCAAATACTGGAACAAATTCCTGCTGAAAGCATTGAGCGCATAGAATTGATCACGAACCCCTCGGCCAAATTCAGCCCGGAAGGGACTTCCGGAATCATCAACATTATTTTGAAGAAAAACCGGAAAGCCGGATATTACGGTAGCTTCCAAGTCGGGGCCGATATTTTAGGCGGGTATAATGCCAGCGGTAGTATCAATTACAGTAGTGGTAAGATTGAATCTTACCTTAACGTCGGGTACCGCCAAAGGAAATCGGAAGGTAAGGATAATACAGATCGTATTAATCTGGATGACCAAGGTAATCCGGTTTCCTACTTGAACCAGAAAGGCTGGAACGATCGGGATGGCGGTTCACTCTTCACTCGGGCAGGTCTAACACTACACCTCACCCAGACCGACCATATCGGAATTGAAGGATTCGGACATTTCGGGAACCGGAATTCCAACAACACCATTCGTTACGAAAGCGATGTCCCTGGCTCGTTCACCAGTAGCGAACGTATCAGCGATTCTGACAACTCCTCCAAAGGGGGCAACATCAACCTCGACTACAAGCATGAATTCAGCGAAAGCAGTAATCTCGTGGCTCGTGCTTCGTGGGATTTATGGGTTTCTGACGGGACCAGTACATACAAACAACATTCCCTCTACCCAGAAAATAAAGAAACCTCTTCCTGGCAAAAACAGGAAAGTGACAACCGTTCACAAAGCTGGGAATTTCAAGCAGACTACGTGAACCAATTCACGGAAGAAAGTAAGTTGGAGGCAGGTTATAAAGGTACGCTCAGCAGCCAAAAAAGTCCCGTGGAAACCTATTCCGGTGAAACGGAAACGACAGCCGATTTTGACGAGTTATTATATAACAAATACTCTTACGACCGAAATATCCAAGCCTTATACGCCACGTTCTCCACGAAAGTGAATAACTTCGGGTTGCAACTAGGCTTACGGGGAGAATACACGGACACGGAGACCAAATCACTGGGGTACGGAGAAACCGAGGCCACGGCCATTCCTTATAAAGACAACTATTTCAGTTTATTCCCCAGCCTGTTCCTCTCGTACAGTCTTCCGAAAAATCATGAAATACAGGTCAACTACACCCGACGAATTTCACGTCCCAGAGGCTGGCAATTGAACCCGTTTATGAACATGACCGATTCACTCAATATCTCGTTCGGAAATCCTTACCTTTCTCCGGAATATTCCAATTCCTTCGAGTTGAATTACATCAAGACTTGGGAAAAACACACGCTATCCGTCTCCACCTACTACCGGAACACGGACGACGTGATCCAACGTATTCGTTACCGGGAAGGAGATGTCATGAAAAGCACATCGGCTAACATTACACAATCTTCTTCTGCCGGAGCCGAAATTGTGGCAAAAAACAAACTACTGAAATTCCTAGACTTTACAACAACCCTGAATTTCTATTATAACGAACTGGAAGGCTTTTCTTACCTCCCGGCAGGAGCAGACACCCCGGTTACGGGAGAACGGGACGATAACTTCTCCTGGACAGGTAAAATCATTGCCAATGCCATGCTACCGTACGCCATCTCGTTACAGGCTACCGGAAGCTACAACTCCAAACAGATTATTGCTCAAGGCCACCGGGAGGCAAGTTACCGCTTAGATCTGGGAGCCCGGAAGTTTTTCTTTGACCGGAAAATAAACCTTAGTATAAGCGTGCAGGACATTTTGAATTCCCGTAGTTGGCACAGCATCACTTCTGGTAACGGGTTTAAACAAGATAGTGATAGTTGGAGAAAAGGCGGGGTTTTCCGTTTCACGTTAAGCTATAACTTCGGAAACATGAAAGCTTCCAAGCAAAAGCAACAGCGCCCTTCGGAAGAGATGAACATGATGGAAGAAGAGTTTTAATTTTTAATTATCACTTCCCAACGTCCACCTCTGTCCGGCCCGATTCTGCGGAGTATTCCGTCAGCTTTGAGCCGGGCAAAATGTTTTTCTACCGCTTTCGGCGAAATCCCGATCCGTGTCGCAACAGTCGTGGCACTCAACATCGGATCTTCCAATAACAAGGAAATAATTTTCTCCCTACCTTTTGGCGCTTTCTCCCTACCTTTTTTTTATTTTTCTCCCTACGGCCAAAACAATCGTTCCCCTAAAAAATAACCCCGGACGTATTGCCCGGGGTTATTTTTTATCTGGAATAATACTTTATTCAGCTTTCGGAGCTTCTTCCGTAGCAGGAGCCTCAGCCACCTGAGTTTCCTCGGTAGCGGCAGGAGCAGCCTCTTTCTTAGCAGAAGGTCTTCTACGACGAGTAGTTTTCTTAGCCTCTTCTTTCTTCACTTCAGTATAAGTCGTGTTATAATCCACCAACTCAATCATACACATTTCAGCGTTATCCCCCAAACGGTTACCCAATTTCAAAATACGGGTATATCCTCCCGGACGATTAGCAATTTTCTGTGCAACGTCACCGAACATTTCAGCAACAACTTCTTTGCGACGAAGGTAAGAGAAGACGGTTCTTCTAGAGTGAGTCGTGTCGTTTTTGGCTTTCGTCAAAAGCGGCTCAACATAGACCTTTAGGGCCTTAGCTTTAGCTAGTGTCGTTTGGATTCTCTTGTGAAGAATCAAAGAACAAGCCATATTAGAAAGTAGAGCATGTCTGTGAGAACTAGTTCTACCTAAATGGTTAATTTTCTTATTATGTCTCATTTTACTTATTCTTTGTCTAATTTATACTTGGCAACATCCATACCGAATTCAAGGTTATTGTTCTCCAGAAGGGCTTCCAACTCAGTCAAAGACTTCTTACCGAAATTTCTAAACTTCAACAAGTCGTTCTTATTAAATTGAACAAGCTCACCCAAAGTTTCAACCTCAGCTGACTTCAAACAATTCAATGCACGCACGGAAAGATCCATGTCCACAAGTTTCGTCTTCAACAGCTGACGCATATGCAATACCTCTTCATCAAACTCTTCGTTTCCATATTTATCCTCTGTTTCAAGAGTAATTTTCTCGTCAGAGAACAACATGAAGTGATGGATCAAGATTTTAGCAGCCTCTTTCAACGCATCCGTGGGATTGATAGAACCATCAGTTTCGATGTCGAAAACCAAACGTTCATAGTCAGTTTTTCCTTCTACACGGTAGTTCTCAATCTCGTATTTCACGTTTTTAATCGGCGTGTAAATAGCATCGATAGGAATTACACCAATCTCGGCATCTGCAGGCATATTCTCTGAAGCAGGAACATAACCGCGTCCTTTTTGAATGGTCAACTCCATGTCTAGGCTCGTGGAAGTATCCATGTTGCAGATTACCAATTCCGGGTTCAAAACCTCAAACCCTTTCAGGAATTGATTCATATCACCGGCAGTAAACGTCTCCTGTCCAGAAACGGTAACGGTCAACTTTTCATTCTCCACGTCCTCCACTTTTCTTTTTAACCGAACCTGTTTCAAGTTCAAGATAATCTCGGTTACATCTTCAATGACACCAGGGATTGTCGCAAACTCATGATCTACACCTTGAATTTTAATACCGGTAATCGCAAAGCCTTCCAAAGAAGACAACAAGATTCTGCGTAGTGGATTACCAATAGTGATGCCGTAACCTGGCTCCAACGGGCGGAATTCGAATTTACCGAATCTATCCGTTGATTCAAGCATGATTACTTTGTCCGGTTTCTGGAAAGCTAATATTGCCATATATATTTTTATTTTACTACTTAGAATACAACTCTACGATTAACTGCTCTTTAATGTTCTCTGGAATATCTGCTCTTTCCGGAACATTAAGTAGTTTACCACTCATAGCTGCAGCATCCCACTCTAACCAAGAGTATCTGCTACTTCTATTTCCTCTCAATGATTCGTTAATCACTTCCAGTGCCTTAGATTTCTCTCTTACAGCAACAACATCTCCCGGACGAACGTGACATGAAGGAATGTTACATACGTGACCGTTAATAGTGATGTGTCTGTGAGAAACAAACTGACGGGCAGCCGCACGGGTAGGAGCGATTCCTAAACGATAAACCACGTTATCCAAACGACATTCCAACAATTGAAGTAATACCTCACCGGTTACTCCCTTACTACTTTCAGCTCTCTCGAATAAGATACGGAATTGTCTTTCCAACAAACCGTAAGTATATTTTGCTTTTTGTTTTTCTTTCAACTGAGTACCGTACTCAGAGATTTTCTTTCTACGATGAGCAATACCGTGTTGTCCGGGAGGGTAATTACGATGTTCTAACGCTTTATCCGGTCCAAAAATGGGCTCACCAAATTTTCTTGCTATCTTAGACTTAGGTCCTGTATATCTAGCCATTTTATTATGATTTTAAATTTTAGATTTTAAATTTTAAATTGTCGCGATTCTTCAAATCGTTCGAACCTCAAATTTTACAATTTACAATTTACAATTTAAAATTACATTAGACTCTTCTCCGTTTGGGAGGACGACATCCATTGTGCGGAAGTGGCGTAACATCAATGATCTCGGCAACTTCGATTCCGCAAGCGTGGATAGCACGAATTGCTGATTCTCTACCGTTACCCGGTCCTTTGACATATACCTTAACTTTTCTCATTCCCAAATCGAAAGCAACTTTACCACAATCGGTAGCTGCTGTCTGGGCTGCATAAGGGGTGTTTTTCTTTGATCCTCTAAATCCCATCTTACCTGCTGATGACCAAGAGATGACTTGTCCACTTGAATTAGTCAACGAGATAATGATGTTATTAAAAGAGGAGTGAACGTGTGCTTGTCCCACGGCTTCAACTTTAACTAGCCGTTTCTTGTTTGATGTAGACTTCTTTGCCATAATTCAATCTCTAATCAATTATTTAGTTGCTTTCTTCTTGTTAGCAACAGTTTTCTTTTTACCCTTTCTCGTACGGGCATTGTTCTTCGTACTTTGTCCTCTTACCGGAAGACCGATACGATGTCTGATTCCTCTGTAACAACCGATATCCATCAGTCGTTTGATGTTCATTTGGACTGAAGTTCTCAACTCTCCTTCTACTTTGTACCCACCATTGATGACATTACGTACAGCAGCTAGTTGATCGTCATTCCAATCCTTTACCTTAGTGTCAAAATCGATGCCGGCCTTTTCTAATATGGTCCTGGCACTACTTCTACCTATACCAAAGATATAGGTCAGAGCTATCTCCCCTCTCTTGTTTGAGGGCAAATCTACACCAACGATTCTTGCCATAAATCTCTTTTACTCTTTTTACTAAATTAATAATCAACCCTGACGTTGTTTGAACTTCGGGTTCTTTTTGCAAATGACGTACAAAACGCCTTTTCTTCTTACAATCTTGCAATCAGCACTACGCTTCTTAACAGATGCTCTTACCTTCATTGCTCAACAATTTAATTTTTATATCTAAATGTTATCCTACCTTTCGTGAGATCGTAAGGGGACATATCCACTCTCACTCTATCTCCCGGAAGTATCTTTATATAGTGCATTCGCATCTTTCCCGAAATGTGGGCTGTTATAATATGCCCGTTTTCCAGTTCAACACGAAACATAGCATTTGACAATGCTTCCGTTATTACTCCATCTTGCTCTATCGAAGGCTGTTTCGCCATAATTCAATTTTTACAATTTCCTGTCTCTATATATTCAAATGTTGACAAAATATCAGCTTCACCTTTTCTGATAGCCAACGTATGCTCGAAATGTGCGGCGGGCAGATGATCTCTTGTCTTTATTGTCCATCCGTCTGCCATCTGGAAAACGTTACGGGCTCCCATATTAATCATGGGCTCAATAGCGATCACCATTCCGATCTTCAATTTGCATCCCTGTCCTCTTCGTCCGTAGTTCGGCACCTGAGGCTCTTCATGCAAGTTCTTTCCCACGCCATGACCGACTAGTTCCCTGACAACAGAGAATCCATTCGCTTCGGCATACGACTGCACGGCATAACCAATATCTCCTATCCTCATTCCCGCAACAGCCTGTTCTATCCCTTTGTACAAGCTATCTTTTGTCACTTGTAAAAGCTTTTTCACTTCATCACTAATCTCCCCGACAGCAAAAGTATAGGCGCTATCCCCATAAAAACCATTCTTCACAACCCCGCAATCAACGGATACGACATCACCTTCCTCTAAACGACGAGAGGACGGAATCCCATGAACCACTTCGTCATTCACTGAAATACAAAGCGTGTTTGGGAACCCTCCATACCCAAGAAATCCGGGAATGCCACCATTCGAACGAATAAAATCCTCAGCGATCTTATCCAACTCTAAAGTCGAAATACCCGGGCGAATGTGTTTGGACACCTCACCCAGAGTCTTTCCTACTAATTGGTTGCTTTCCCGCAATAACTCAATCTCCTCCTGTGTCTTTAAAAAAATCATGCCGCAAAAGTACAATTTATTTCTTAATATGCAGCAGGTCCTCCAGGATTTTTACCTTTAATACGTCCCGATTTCATCAACCCGTCATAGTGACGCATCAACAAGTGTGATTCGATTTGTTGTAATGTATCTAACACTACACCAACCAAAATCAACAAAGACGTACCTCCATAGAACTGAGCAAACTGGTGGTTAACACCCGAGATCTGGGCGAAAGCCGGAAGAATTGCTACAATTCCCAGGAATATAGATCCAGGAAGTGTGATTCTAGACATAATGGTATCGAGAAACTCCATCGTTTTTCTTCCCGGTTTTACTCCCGGAATAAATCCACCGTTCTTCTTCATATCCTCAGACATTTGCATCGGATTCACCGTGATAGCCGTGTAGAAATAAGTAAACGCGACAATCATGATAAAGAACGTGAAGTTATACCAGAATCCAGTGAAGTTTGAAAACGCTGCAGCAAAACCGGATAATGATTCCGAATTTGCATAGTTAATCAAAGAAATAGGCAATAACATGATAGCCTGAGCGAAGATGATAGGCATAACCCCGGCCGCATTGATCTTCAACGGAATGTATTGACGAACGCCACCGTATTGTTTGTTACCCACGATTCTCTTGGCATACTGTACAGGCACTTTACGTGTTCCCTGCACAAGCAGGATTGACCCACAGAATACCAGGAATAATATGATCAACTCGATCAAGAACGCTACCAAACCTCCTCCTTGTTGAGAAACTCTGGAAGTTAACTCTGCAATGAAAGCGAATGGTAAACGAGCGATGATACCGATCATGATGATAATGGACACACCGTTACCGATTCCCTTATCAGTAATTCTCTCTCCCAACCACAGGACAAACATTGAACCTGCAGCCATGATCACGATGGAAGGGAGCTGGAATTGCCAAAAACCAGTAGATACAAAAGCCTCTGCCGGTACCTGAGCTTTCAAGTTTGTAAGATACGCCGAACCTTGTAATACCAGGATAACTAATGTGAGGTACCGCGTAATCTGGTTAATCTTACGTCTACCGCTCTCGCCTTCCTTCTGTAAGCGCTGGAAATAAGGAACCGCAATTCCCAATAACTGCACAACGATGGACGCGGAGATGTAGGGCATAATACCTAACGCAAATACCGACGCGTTCGAGAATGCACCTCCTGAGAACATATCCAACAAGCCTAATACTCCGCTGGATGTCTGATCTTTCAGAGCCTGCAAACCATGAGGGTCGATACCCGGCAGTACGATCTCTGTTCCTAACCTGTAAACGAGAATAAGCCCAAGCGTAGTAAGAATCCTAGTCTTGAGCTCTTCTATTTTCCAAATGTTCTTTAATGTATCAAATAACTTCATAAGTTCTTTCTTTTAAGGCATTGATTTGGGATTTTGTTAAAGTTGCTTCAAAAATAGTAATTCTATTTTAAAAACAACTTTAAACTCCCAAATTTTTAATCTTACAATTTAACTACTGTTCCGCCAACAGCCTCGATAGCGGCTACCGCTTTAGCGGAGAAAGCATCAGCTTTCACCTCAAGCTTAGCAGTTAACGCTCCGTCACCTAATACCTTAAGAAGATCGTTCTTAGACATTAACCCGGCTTGAATCAATACATCCCGGTCGATCACGGTAAGATTATCTCTTTCAGCCAGAGCCTGAAGCATCCCTACATTGATAGCTTTATATTCTACTCTGTTTATATTTTTAAAGCCAAATTTCGGTACACGTCTCTGCAAAGGCATCTGCCCACCTTCAAAACCAATCTTAGATTTATAACCTGATCTTGATTTGGCTCCCTTGTGCCCTCTTGTAGAAGTACCTCCTTTTCCGGAACCTTGACCACGACCAATTCTCTTTTCTCTGTGAGTTGATCCGGCAGCCGGTTTTAAGCTACTTAAATCCATTGTATACTCTTTAAAATAGGTTTAACAATTACTTTACTTCCTCCACGCGCACGAGATGTTGCACTTTAGCAACCATTCCCATGATTTGCGGTGAAGTTTCGTGTTCAACACTGCTGTTCACTTTTCCGAGGCCCAGTGCGTTCAAAGTAGCAATTTGACGTTTATCACTACCAATTCTACTTCTTACCAATGTAATTTTAATCTTTGCCATCGTTACTTCCAGTTTATCCGTTAAACACTTTGTCAAGACTAATTCCTCTCTGTTGTGCAATCATACGAGGATCTCTCAATAACTTCAAAGCAGCAAAAGTTGCTTTTACCAAGTTGTGAGGGTTGGATGATCCTTTAGATTTTGCCAACACGTCTTTCACTCCTGCACTTTCCAACACGGCACGCATAGCACCTCCGGCAACCAGCCCGGTACCGGAAGAAGCGGGACGCATGAATACAGTTGCACCACTATATTTAGCCTCTTGCTCGTGAGGAAGAGTTCCTTTCAATACAGGTACTTTAATCAAATTTTTCTTCGCAGCCTCAACGCCTTTTGCAATAGCAGTAGTTACCTCGTTAGCTTTACCTAACCCGTAACCCACGGTACCGTTTTCGTCGCCTACAACCACGATAGCAGAGAAACTGAATGTTCTACCTCCCTTGGTAACTTTCGTTACACGGTTGATAGCCACCAATCTGTCTTTCAATTCCAAGTCTGCACTATTAATCTTCTGTTCCATTCTTGCCTACTTTTAAAAATTAAGACCACCGTTACGAGCTGCATCTGCTAATGCTTTCACTCTTCCGTGATATAAATACCCGTTTCTGTCAAACACAACAGCGGTAATCCCGGCTGCTTTTGCCTTTTCAGCAAGCATGGCACCCAACAATTGGGCCTGTTCTGTCTTGTTACCTTTCTTTTCAGCGATCTCCTTGCATAAAGAAGATGCTGATACCAGAGTTTTCCCGGCATTATCATCAATCAACTGAGCAGAAATTTGCGTGTTTGAACGATATACGGACAAACGAGGTCTCTCAGCTGTTCCGAAGATTACTTTACGTATTCTTCTCTTTATTCTTATTCTTCTTTCTACCTTAGTTAAAGCCATAACATTACTTTTTTACAGGTGATTAAACTTTAGCTGATTTACCAGCCTTACGACGAAGAACTTCACCCACAAATTTAATACCTTTACCTTTATACGGCTCCGGTTTACGGAATGAACGAATCTTAGCCGCTACCTGACCGATCAATTGTTTATCGCAGCTTTCCAGCGTGATAATCGGGTTAGCACGTTTTTCATTAAGCACACTTACTTTCACTTCGTTCGGTAACACCATGAAGATTCCGTGTGAATAACCTAATCCCAATTCAAGAACCTGACCTTCAGCATTTGCTCTGTAACCTACTCCGACCAACTCTTGTTTGATCGTGTAACCTTCAGAAACACCTACAACCATGTTGTGAATCAAGGAACGATATAAACCGTGCATGGCTTTATGAGCTTTATCTTCTGACGGACGCTCTACAACAACGTGAGCTCCTTCCACTTTCACGATCATATCTGCGTGTACGTCCTGAGAAAGTTCTCCCTTAGGACCTTTAACTACGACCGTGTTATCAGGATTTACAGTAACTGTAACCCCTTGTGGTATATCTATTGGTAATTTTCCTATTCGTGACATTTTCCGCCCTTTTTATTAATAAACATAACACAATACTTCTCCACCAACATTCTTTTGGCGAGCTTCTTTATCAGACATTACGCCTAATGACGTTGACAAAATCGCGATACCTAATCCGTTTAACACGCGAGGCATATCCTCTACGTTCGTGTAACGTCTCAGACCCGGTTTTGAAACACGTGTCAATGTCCTAATGGCGGGAGCCTTCGTTTCAGGATGATATTTCAAAGCAATTTTAATGTTGCTTCTAACACCATCTTGCTCGAATTTATAATTCAGGATATATCCTTTTTCTTTTAAGATTTTGGTCATTTCCCGTTTCATTTTTGACCCGGGGATATCCACAACTTTATGACCTGCTTTTACTGCGTTCCTAATACGAGTCAGGAAATCTGCTATTGGATCTGTCATCTCTTCAAATTTTAAATATTACCAACTAGCCTTTTTAACTCCAGGTATAAGTCCGGCAGATGCCATTTCGCGGAATTGAATTCTGCTTATACCAAATTGTCTCATGTACCCTCTCGGTCTTCCCGTCAATTTGCATCTATTGTGCAAACGAACGCGACTTGAATTCTTAGGCAGAAGGCTTAATCCAATATAGTCTCCTTCCTCTTTTAATTTAGCTCGTTTCGCGGCGTACTTTTCTACCAATTTTGCACGCTTTACCTCACGGGCCTTCATTGATTCTTTTGCCATTTCGCTTTTTTTTAGTTCTTTTTAAATGGTAATCCAAATTCTCTTAGAAGAGCAAAAGCCTCTTCGTCGGTATTAGCCGAAGTTACAAACGTTACATTCATACCCATGATCTTGTGAACACTGTCCAACACGATTTCCGGGAAAATGATCTGCTCTTCTATTCCTAATGTGTAATTTCCTCTTCCATCAAGCTTATTGTTGATTCCTTTGAAGTCGCGGATACGCGGAAGTGCGGAAACAATAAGTCTTTCTAAAAATTCATACATACGTTCTTTACGCAAGGTTACTCTAACGCCAATCGGCATTCCTTTACGTAATTTAAAGTTAGAAACGTCCTTGGTAGATTTACAAGCAACAGGCTTCTGGCCGGTAATGGTTGCAATCTCGTTCATTGAAAACTCAAGGATTTTCTTATCCTGGATGGATGATCCCACGCCCTGATTGATTACTATCTTCTCCAATCTGGGTGCCTGCATAACTGACTTGTATCCGAACTCCTTCATCAAAGTCGGTACAATTTCTTCGTTATACTTTGTTTTGTAATTTGGTACGTATTTCATTTATAATTATTTAGTTATCATGCCTCACGGCATATTACATTAAATTTGCGGCTGCAAAGCTACAAATTTAAATTAATAATTGCAAGTTGCTCTGGGACAACCTGCAATTATTTATTTTACTATTTCAATTCCTGTCCGGATTTCTTAGCGTATCTTACTAATTTTCCTTCGGCATTCCGTCTACGTCCTACCTTTGTCGGTTTTCCCGTAACCGGATCAACTACGTTCAAGTTGGAAATGTGAATAGGAGCTTCCTTCTTGATAATTCCTCCTTGCGGGTGAGTTGCGTTGGGTTTGGTATGTTTGCTTACCAGGTTGATACCCTCAACAATAGCTCTTTGCTTGTCCGGAATCATTTCAAGTACTTTTCCCTGCTTTCCTCTGTCTTCTCCTGCATTTACCTGAACTAAGTCACCTTTCTTTATATGAAACTTCTTGCTCATCGTATAAATTATTTATGATTTATGATTTACGACTTATGATTCAAGAAATTCGATTATGCAATCTAAAATCCAAAATCATAAATCTAAAATCTTAAAGTACTTCGGGGGCTAATGACACAATCTTGGTATAACCCTCACGAACTTCTCTGGCAACAGGTCCGAAGATACGAGTTCCTCTCATTTCACCCGCGTTGTTCAATAACACGCAAGCATTGTCATCAAAGCGGATATAAGATCCGTCCGGACGTCTGTACTCTTTACTTACACGAACTACCACTGCCTTACTAACTGAACCTTTTTTTACGTCACCGTTCGGGATGGCATTCTTCACGGCAACAACGATTTTATCGCCCACGCGTGCATATCTTTTCTTGGTACCACCAAGAACACGGATACAAAGCACTTCTCTAGCGCCGCTGTTGTCGGCTACGGTCAATCTACTCTCTTGTTGTATCATGATTACTTAGCTCTTTCAATGATTTCAACTAATCTCCATCTCTTGGTTTTACTCAAAGGACGGGTCTCCATAATTCTCACTGTATCCCCGATGTTACATTCGTTTTTCTCATCGTGAGCAGTGAACTTCTTGGTCTTGTTGACGAACTTCCCGTAAATCGGGTGTTTCTCCTTAAAATGAACGGCAACCGTGATAGATTTGTCCATCTTGTTGCTTACCACAAGACCGGTACGCTCTTTTCTAAGATTTCTTTCCATTTTTCTACTACTTATTTAATTCACGTTTGCGTAACTCCGTCATCAATCTAGCGATGTTTCTTCTTGTCGTCCGGATTAACATCGGGTTCTCAAGTGGAGAAACAGCATGGTTCATCTTCATCTTGGTCAAGGCAGCTTTTTCTGTCTCGATCTTTTCTCTTATCTCTTCAGTGGTTAAATCTTTAATCTCTGATGTTTTCATTTCTCTTACAATTTTTCGTTTCGAAATTCAAAATAGTCTCACGACTACTCAGTGTAATCACGTCTAACCACGAACTTAGTAGCGATGGGTAGCTTTTGTGCTGCCAGGCGCAATGCCTCCTTAGCGATTGCATACGGAACTCCATCTGCTTCGAAAAGAATACGACCCGGAGTAACAGGAGCAACGAATCCTTCTGGAGATCCCTTACCCTTACCCATACGAACCTCAGCGGGTTTCTTAGTAATAGGTTTATCTGGAAATATACGAATCCATATCTGACCCTGTCTTTGCATGTAACGGGTTACTGCAACACGGGCTGCCTCAATCTGGCGTTGTTCGATCCACATGTTCTCCAACGCCTTGATCCCGAAAGATCCAAATGCAAGTTCATGTCCTCTTTGGGCATTCCCTCTCATTCTCCCTTTCTGCGATCTTCTGTATTTAGTCCTTTTTGGCTGTAACATAGCTCTTGATCTATTTAAAAGTTAAAAGACTATTTTTTTCTCTTTTTGAAACCGCCTTTTTTGCCGGCATTGTTCGGACGGTTGTTGTTCTCTTTCTGAGCGCCAACCAACGCATTCGGAACCAGCTCACGTTTTCCGTAAACTTCTCCCTTGCAAATCCAAACTTTAATACCCAACTGACCATAGGTCGTCAATGCCTCGGCCTGAGCGTAATCAATATCAGCACGGAACGTGTGCAATGGAATTCTACCTTCTTTGTAGATCTCGGCTCTTGCCATTTCAGCACCGTTCAAACGACCGGAAATCAAGATCTTGATACCTTCTGCACCCATTCTCATGGTAGAAGCGATAGCCATCTTGATTGCTCTACGGTAAGCCACACGACCTTCCAGCTGACGAGCTATATTATTACCCACGATCACGGCATCCAATTCAGGACGTTTGATCTCGAAGATATTAATTTGAACTTCCTTATCGGTGATCTTCTTCAGCTCCTCTTTCAACTTATCAACTTCCTGTCCGCCTTTACCGATAATAATACCCGGACGAGCGGTGTTGATCGTGATCGTGATTAGCTTCAGGGTTCTCTCGATAACAATCTTAGCGATTCCTGCTTTAGCGAGACGGGCGTTCAGATACTTTCTGATCTTGTAATCTTCCACCAATTTATCGCCATAGTTCTTACCGCCAAACCAGTTAGAATCCCATCCTCTGATGATTCCTAATCTATTGCTTATTGGATTAACTTTCTGTCCCATGCTAACTATTCTTTTGTAATGTTTTCAACAGCTGTCTTGCTTCCCAACACGATCGTCACGTGATTTGAACGTTTACGAATCCGGTGAGCTCTTCCTTGCGGGGCCGGTCTAAGTCTTTTCAACATACCTGCACCGTCAACGAAAATTTCCTGCACGAACAAGGAGGCTTCGTCAACACGTTTACCCTCGTTCTTTTGTTCCCAGTTAGCAATTGCTGAAAGCAACAACTTTTCAACTCTACGAGCAGCTTCTTTAGGACAAAATTTAAGCATATCCAAAGCTTTCTGTACATCTACTCCGCGGATCAAGTCTGCCACCAATCTCATTTTTTGAGGAGATGTAGGACAATCGCGAAGAATTGCAAAAGCCTTCTCTTTTTTGGCTTCTTTATTCTGATTTGCTCTTAATCTTTTTCTTGCACCCATTTTAATACATCTTCTTTAGTTCAACTTTACCATGCATTATTTTTTCTTTTTATCAGCATGGCCTCTAAATGTACGTGTCGGCGCGAATTCCCCCAATTTATGACCTACCATATTTTCAGTCACGAATACCGGGATAAATTTATTACCGTTGTGTACAGCGATAGTGTGCCCTACGAAGTCCGGAGAGATCATGGAACGACGAGCCCAGGTTTTAACAACCGATTTCTTATTGGACTCATTCATTACCAATACTTTTCTCTCTAACTTGAAATCAATAAAAGGGCCTTTTTTTAACGAACGACTCATAACATCAATAATTAATCAGTTATTTTTTCCTTCTTTCTATGATATACTTGCTAGAGTGTTTCTTAGGAGCTCTAGTCTTGTAACCCTTAGCCAACAAGCCTTTTCTTGAACGAGGATGTCCTCCTGAAGCGCGGCCTTCACCACCACCCATCGGGTGATCAACCGGGTTCATTACGACACCTCTCACGCGAGGTCTGCGGCCTAACCAGCGAGTACGACCTGCTTTACCTGAACGTTCCAGCGCGTGGTCGGAGTTTGACACCGTACCAACAGTTGCACGACAGGTTAACAGCACCATACGGACTTCACCAGAAGGTAACTTGATTGAAGCGTATTTCCCTTCTCTTGCTACTAACTGAGCGTAAGAACCGGCGCTACGAGCCATCACGGCTCCTTGTTGCGGTCTTAACTCGATGTTATGAATGATTGTACCTAATGGGATTTCAGATAAGAACAATGCATTTCCAACTTCCGGAGCAACACCTGCACCACTCATCACGGTTTGACCAACTTCCAAACCGTTCGGTGCCACGATGTAACGTTTTTCTCCATCTGCATACACTAATAGAGCAATTCTCGCCGTACGATTGGGATCGTACTCGATCGTTGCAACACGAGCCGGAACATTATCCTTGTCGCGTTTGAAATCTATTATTCTGTATCTTTGTTTATGACCACCACCTATATATCTCATTGTCATTTTACCGGTGTTGTTACGTCCACCAGTTTTACTCTTTGGTCCTAACAATGATTTCTCAGGTCTATCTGTAGTCAACTGATCAAAGGTAATCGCTACCTTATGTCTCTGACCAGGAGTTACAGGGTTTAATTTTCTTACAGCCATCTTAATTAAATATTGCTAAAAAAATCAATACTATCACCTTCTGCTAAGGTCACAATTGCTTTCTTGAAGGAAGCGGTTCTTCCGGAAATAACACCTGCTTTCGTGTAACGAGATTTAGCATCTCCTTGGTACACCATCGTGTTCACAGATTTCACGGTCACGCTATACATCGTTTCAACTGCTCTCTTAATCTCAAATTTATTCGCTGCTTTGCTAACAACGAATGCTACTCTGTTCTGCTTGTCAGTCAATGCAGTCATTTTCTCTGACAAAATGGGCTTCACAATTACTTGCATGTCTTACTCTTCATTAAGATTGAACATTTCATTTAGGCCCTGCACTGAACTTTCAACGAACACGAGACTCTTAGCTCTCATGATATTGTAAGTTGCAAGATCGCTAACTCTCATCACATCCACATATTGCAAGTTACGAGCTGACAATAAAACATTCTCGTTCATGTCATTTGTAACCAACAGGATGTTACGGTTATCTAATTTCAGGTTGTTAAACAGCTGAATCATCTGTTTTGTTTTCGGTGCCTCAAAGTTGAGATCCTCAACAATAGTTACCGCGTTAGAAGCGGCTTTTACAGATAATGCTGATTTACGGGCCAATCTTTTCAGCTTCTTGTTCAATTTGAAGCTATAATCTCTTGGTACGGGTCCAAACACTCTACCCCCTCCTCTAAACAGAGGGTTCTTGATACCACCTGCACGGGCGCCACCGGTACCTTTTTGCTTTTTCAGCTTGCGGGTACTACCGGAAATTTCATTTCTTTGTTTTGACTTGTGGGTCCCTTGGCGGTTGTTCGCTAAAAACTGCTTTACATCAAGATAAATAGCGTGCTCGTTAGGCTGAATCCCGAAGATAGCGTCGTTTAACTCTACCTTCCTGCCTGTCTCTTGTCCGGCAATGTTTAATACACTTAACTCCATTACTTCTCGATAATTACGTATGAACCTTTAGCTCCGGGGATAGAACCCTTCACCAATAACAAATTATTTTCAGGTATCACTTTCAGCACTTCCAAGTTCTGAACCGTTATTCTGTCACCACCTGTTTGTCCACCCATACGCATTCCTTTGAACACGCGTGACGGTGTAGAACAAGCACCGATAGATCCCGGTTTTCTTTGACGGTTGTGCTGACCGTGAGTAGCCTCTCCTACTCCGGCAAATCCATGGCGTTTCACAACACCTTGGAAACCTTTTCCTTTACTAGTCCCGACTACATCAACGTACTCTGTTCCTTCGAACAAGTTCACGTCAATTACATCACCTAACTTGTACTCGACATCATACCCTGAAAATTCCACGAGTTTTCTTTTCGGAGTTGTGCCTGCCTTTTTAAAGTGTCCACTTAGCGGTTTGGTTGTGTTTTTCTCTTTTTTGTCATCAAAACCCAACTGAATTGCTGTGTAACCATCTTTCTCAATAGTCTTTACTTGGGTTACAACACATGGACCGGCCTCAATCACAGTGCATGGAATACTTTTTCCCTCGGCACTGAATACGGAAGTCATTCCGACTTTTTTTCCAATTAAACCTGGCATCTCTTTTTTCTCTTTTTAAAAATAGGTTTTCAATCTCTTAATAACGACATAGGTTTTCGCCGTTATCAAACTTTAATCTCTACTTCAACACCACTCGGTAATTCAAGTTTCATCAAGGCGTCAATCGTACCTGCAGTTGAACTGTAGATGTCGATTAATCTTTTGAATGTGCATACCAAGAATTGCTCGCGGCTCTTTTTGTTCACGAACGTAGAGCGGTTTACAGTAAAAATTCCCTTGTGAGTAGGAAGTGGAATCGGACCACTTACCACTGCTCCGGTAGCCTTCACTGTCTTTACAATCTTCTCTGCAGACTTGTCAACCAAGTTGTGATCGTAAGATTTCAACTTAATTCTGATTTTTTGGCTCATGTTTTTAATTATGATTTATGATTTAAGATTTACGATTCTCGATCACTCTCGAATCGTAAATCAGCAATCTAAAATTCTTATAATAGTTCTACTCTACCGTTATTTTTCTCTACCACTTCTTTGGCAATTCCCTTCGGAACTTCAGCGTAGTGAGAGAATTCCATGGATGAACTTGCACGACCGGAAGACAAAGTTCTCAAAACGGTCACGTAACCGAATTGCTCTGCTAGCGGCACTTTAGCCTCGATCACGCGAGCCCCGGCTCTTGATTCCATTCCTTCAACCTGTCCGCGACGACGGTTCAAGTCACCGATAATATCTCCCATGTACTCTTCCGGGGTTACCACCTCAAGTTTCATGATCGGCTCCAACAATACGGGTTTAGCCTTTTGAGCTGCCTCCTTGTAACCGATCTTAGCGGCCATTTCGAAAGACAACGCATCAGAGTCAACCGGGTGGAATGAACCGTCGAGCAAAGTAATCTTCAAGCTAACAAGTTCATAACCGGCCAAAACACCATTAGCCATCGCATCTTTGAATCCTTTCTCTACAGAAGGGATAAACTCCTTCGGAATATTACCACCTTTCACCTCGTTCACGAAAGTCAAACCTTCTTTGCCTTCTTCAGCCGGCTCCATTCTAAAGATGATGTCAGCGAATTTACCACGACCTCCGGTTTGTTTCTTGAACACGTGACGGTGTTCAACGGTTCCGTTGATAGCCTCTTTGTAAGCCACCTGAGGAGCACCTTGGTTACATTCAACCTTGAATTCACGTCTCAGACGGTCAAGGATAATATCCAAGTGAAGCTCACCCATACCGCTAATGACAGTCTGGCCTGAATCTTCATCCGTTTTTACGCGGAAAGTCGGGTCTTCTTCAGCCAATTTAGCCAAAGCCATACCTAACTTATCAGTATCTTTCTGTGTAAGCGGCTCAACAGCGATACCGATCACCGGCTCGGGGAAAGTCATACTCTCCAACACGATCTGGTTTTCCTCGGTACACAG